>NZ_AVOF01000729.1:0-15327 GCF_000465935.2 Pseudomonas sp. EGD-AK9 | reverse complement strand
ATGCCGTCGACGCGCTGGTCGCCGACCATGGCCTCGCCGACCACGCGGCCGCTGCCCATCACCAGGTTGAACACGCCTTCGGGGAAGCCGGCGCGGGAGATGATCTCGGCCAGCGCCCAGGCGCTGCCCGGCACCAGATCGGCGGGCTTGAACACCACGCAGTTGCCGTAGGCCAGGGCCGGAGCGATCTTCCACGCCGGAATGGCGATGGGGAAGTTCCACGGGGTGATCAGGCCGATCACGCCGAGCGGCTCGCGGGTCACTTCCACCGACACGCCGGGGCGCACCGAGGGCACTATCTCGCCGTTCAGGCGCAGGCACTCGCCGGCGAAGAACTTGAAGATATTGCCGGCGCGGGTCACCTCGCCGACGGCCTCGGGCAGGGTCTTGCCCTCCTCGCGGGCGAGCAGTTCGCCGAGTTCCTGGCGACGGGCGAGGATCTCGCTGCCGACCTTGTCCAGCGCGTCGCTGCGCGCCTGGATGCCGGAGATCGACCAGCCCGGGAAGGCGGCGCGGGCCGCGGCGATGGCCTGATCGACCTGGGCGGCGTCGGCCTTGGCGTACTCGCCGACGGCGTCGGACAGATCCGATGGGTTGATATTGCGCGAGTAATCGCTGCCGGCGACCCACTGGCCACCGATGTAGTTGTCGTAACGCTTGCTCATGATCCCTCCTGGCTATTTATGGCTATGCGCTGCTCGCCCGCAGGATGCGCCCAACGGCGGCGCCCCCTAGCTGCTTACTGCGCGCCCTGGGCTTCGATCAGCCTGGCCAGCGCCTCGTACTCGTCCGGCAGCAGATCGGTCAGCGGCGCGCGCACCGGGCCGGCGTCGTAGCCGACGATCCTGGCACCGGCCTTGACGATGCTCACCGCGTAACCGGCCTTGCGGTTGCGGATGTCCAGGTAGGGCAGGAAGAAATCGTCGATCAGCTTGCCGACGGTGGCGTGGTCTTCGGCGGCGATCGCCTTGTAGAAGTTCATCGCGGTCTTGGGGATGAAGTTGAACACCGCCGAGGAATACACCGGCACGCCCAGGGCCTTGTAGGCCGCGGCATAGACTTCCGCGGTCGGCAGGCCGCCGAGGTAGGTCAGGCGCTCGCCGAGGCGGCGACGGATCGACACCATCAGCTCGATGTCGCCCAGGCCGTCCTTGTAGCCGATCAGGTTCGGGCAGCGCTCGGCCACCTGCTCCAGCAGGCTGGCATTGAGGCGGCAGACGTTGCGGTTGTACACCACCACGCCGATCTTCACCGACTTGCACACCTGCTCGACATGGGCGGCGACGCCGTCCTGGCTGGCTTCGGTGAGGTAGTGCGGCAGCAGCAGCAGGCCCTTGGCGCCCAGGCGCTCGGCTTCCTGCGCCATCTGGATGGCCATGCGGGTCGGGCCGCCGACGCCAGCCAGGATCGGCACGGACTTCTCGCAGGTGTCGACGGCGGTCTTGATCACCGCGCTGTATTCGTCCGGCGCCAGGGAGAAGAACTCGCCGGTGCCGCCGGCGGCGAACAGCGCGGAGGCGCCGTAGGGGGCCAGCCACTCGAGGCGGCGCACGTAGCCGACCGGGTTGAAATCGCCGGCCGCGTCGAAATCGGTGACCGGGAAGGACAGCAGGCCGGAGGAGAGGATGGACTTCAGTTCTTGTGGATTCATTATGCGAACACCCTGTAGAGCGAGTTGTGAGGATAGCGTCAGCCGCAGCTGTAGAGATACGTTATCGTACAACAATAAAAAAAACACCAGTTTTTCGCACCGCTCGTCCGCGCGCCTTCCCCCAGCCCATGCCGGCGCCTTATCCGGCAAGCCCGGCCACAGCGGGCAGATCATCGACCTAGAGGCAGCCGGACCGCCCTGTATGGCGGCCGGAGGCTACGCGCGCCAGGCGCCGGACTGTCGGACAAAATGACCTATGCGCGTTGACAGGGGAAAAAGCGGCTGGTACTAATTTGCGCCAAGTCATACGACAACCTATGACATCCAATAACAACAATCCGAGGCCCAGGTCATGTCATCGACCTCCCCAGCCCAAGCGTGCGCCGCCGTGCGTCGCCGTCCCCAGCCCGATACCGCCTGCCCGCGACCGGCGCCGCCCGTATCCCGTTCATCCAGAGCAACCTCACGCCGCACGGCGCATCGCCGCTGAAGCGCGCCTTACCGCCACGGCGGCATGCGCCGCTACCCGTTCGGAGTCCCCAGCCAGATGTACGAACCCAGCTCCAGCGCCACGCCCCAGGTCGTCGAGATGCAGGTCATCCCGGTCGCCGGCCATGACAGCATGCTGCTCAACCTGTGCGGCGCCCACGCCCCCTACTTCATCCGCAACCTGGTGCTGCTCACCGACAGCGCCGGGCGTACCGGCTGCGGCGAAGTACCCGGCGGCGAAGGCATTCGCCAGGCCCTGGAGCGCTGCCGCGAGCTGGTGATCGGCCAGTCGGTCGGCCGCTACAACCGCGTGCTCAACCGCCTGCGCCAGGCCATCGCCGGCCCGGCCGGCGGCCCGCAGACCACCCAGCACCAGGTCACCTCGGCGGCCGAGGCGCGCGTGCTCAAGCAGCCGCACGAGATCAACCTGCGCCTGGACAACGTGATCACCGCGGTGGAAGCCGCCCTGCTCGACCTGCTCGGCCAGCACCTCGAGGTGCCGGTGGCCGAGCTGCTCGGCAGCGGCCAGCAGCGCGAGCGCGTGCCGATGCTCGCCTACCTCTTCTATATAGGTGAGCGTCAGCGCACCGACCTGCCCTATCTCGCCGGCAAAGGCTCGGCGGATGACTGGTATCACCTGCGCCACCAGGCCGCGCTGACGCCCGACGCCATCGCCCGCCTGGCCGAGGCCGCGCATGCGCGCTACGGCTTCGCCGACTTCAAGCTCAAGGGCGGGGTCATGCGCGGCGCCGAGGAGATGGACGCCATCCGCGCGATCAAGGCCCGCTTCCCCGAGGCCCGCGTCACCCTCGACCCCAACGGTGCCTGGTCGCTGGCCGAGGCCATCGAACTGTGCCGCGGCCAGGCTCATGTGCTGGCCTACGCCGAAGACCCCTGCGGCGCGGAGAACGGTTACTCCGGCCGTGAGGTGATGGCCGAGTTCAAGCGCGCCACCGGCATCCCCACCGCCACCAACATGGTCGCCACCGACTGGCGGCAGATGGGCCACTCGCTGCGCCTGGAGGCGGTGGACATCCCGCTGGCCGACCCGCACTTCTGGACCATGCAGGGCGCCGTGCGTCTCGGCCAGGTGTGCGAGGAATTCGGCCTGACCTGGGGCTCGCACTCCAACAACCACTTCGACATCTCCCTGGCCATGTTCACCCATGCCGCGGCCGCCGTGCCGGGGCATGTCACCGCCATCGACACCCACTGGATCTGGCAGGAAGGCGAACAGCGCCTGACCCGCGAGCCGCTGCAGATCATCGGCGGCCAGGTCGAGGTGCCGAGCAAGCCCGGCATCGGCGTCGAACCCGACATGCCGCGAATCATGGCCGCCCACGAGCTGTACAAGCAGGTGGCCAGCGGCGCACGCGACGACGCCATGGCCATGCAGTACCTGGTGCCAGGCTGGCAGTACCACCCGAAACGCCCCAGCCTCGGCCGCGACAACTGAAGCACTCCACCCTCAACCCCGGAGCATTCCAATGAAAAAAACCTTCCGCGCTTCCCTGCTCTCTGCCCTGGTCGGCCTGGGCACCCTCGCCGCCCAGTCGGCCGCCGTTGCCGCCGACGTCGCCTGGCCGACCCGCCCGGTGCAGGTGGTGGTGATCGCCAACCCCGGCGGCGACACCGACTTCAACGCCCGGATGATGGCCAAGTACTTCAACCAGCTCACCGGCAAGACCATGGTGGTGACCAACGTCGCCGGCGGCGGCGGCACCCTGGCCGCCGAGCAGGTCAAGGGCGCGGCGGCGGACGGCAACACCCTCCTCTTCACCCATCCGGGCCAGCTGATCGTCAACGAAGTGGCCGGCCTGACCGAAGACAGCTTCGAGACCTTCGACGTGTCCTGCATCGCCGGCGTGGACAAGAGCACCGTCTTCGTCGCCTCCAAGGACGCCGGGGTGAACAACATGCAGGAGCTGATCGACAAGTCGAAGGCCGCTCCGGGCAGCATCACCTACGGCACCGAGATGGGCAGCTTCTCCCACGCCCAGGGCCTGATGCTGGAAAAACTCTCCGGCACCAAGCTGAAGATGGTCGACGGCGGCACGGTGTCCGACCGCGTGGTCGGCATGCTCGGCGGTCGCCTCGACCTCGGCGCCATCACCTACGGTTCGGTGCAGGATTACGTCAACGGCGGCCAGATGGTTGCCCTGGGCCAGCCCAACGACGAGCGCAACCCGCTGCTCGGCGACGTGCCGACCCTCAAGGAGCAGGGCCTCGACCTGACCATGGACAAGCCCTACGTGGTCGCCTTCCCCAAGGGCACCGACCCGGCCATCGTCGCCAAGATGGCCGACCTGATGAAGCAGATCACCGAGATCCCCGAGTACGCCGAGGACCTGAAGAAGTTCAAGCAGCCGGTCGCCTACTTCGGCACCGAGGACGCCAAGGCGATCCTGGCCAAGACCCGCGACGACTTCATGCAGTTCAAGGATGAGATGCGCCAAGGCAAGTGAGCCATGACGCAACGCTGGCCGGACGATCCCGCCAGCGTTGCGCATTCGTTCTTCGAGGTTTCCCATGAACGCTACCGCGAACAAGAAAGAACTGATCATCGGCCTGGCCATGATCGGCTGCAGCCTCGCCTACCTGGCGATGGCCTATCAACTGCCCAGCCACCAGGGCGTCGACGCCGCCACCCTGCCCCTGCTGCTGGCCGGCTTCCTGACCCTGCTCGGCGTGCTGCAAGTCTGTGCCGCCCTCGCCAGCAAGTCCCAGGTCGGCGCCGAGAGCGCCGGCGAAGCCCAGGGCGAGCTGCCCGCCAGCCCCGCCGAGGAGGCCCCCACCTGTGTCGTCGAGCCCAAGACGGTGCTGCTGACCCTGGGCCTGATCCTCGGCTATATCGCCCTGCTCGGCCCGGTGGGTTTCCCGCTGATGACGGTGGTCTATCTCTACCTGCAGTTCCTGGTGCTGACCCCGGTACGGCAGAAGGCCAACCACCTGGTCTACCTGCTGATCGCGGTCAGTTGCTCGGCCGTCGTCTACCTGCTGTTCCGCGAGGCCTTCGATCTGATGCTGCCCGCCGGCCTGCTCAACTTCCTCTGAGGAACGACCATGCTCGAATTACTGCAGCAAGGCTTCGGTGCCGTCTTCTCGCTCAACATCCTGCTGCTGATGGCCGTCGGCGTGGCCATGGGCATCGTCTTCGGCGCCGTGCCCGGCCTGTCGGCCACCATGGCCGTGGCCCTGTGCCTGCCACTGACCTTCACCATGGGCCCGCAGGCGGGCCTGTCGCTGCTGGTCGCGCTGTTCATCGGCGCCACTTCGGGGGGGCTGATCTCGGCGATCCTGCTGAAGATTCCCGGTACGCCCTCGTCCATCGCCACGGTGTTCGACGGCGGCCCGCTGATGGAGCAGGGCCATGGCGTCAAGGCGCTCGGCGTCGGCATCGTGTTCTCCTTCCTCGGCACCATCTTCAGCATCGTCGCGCTGATGTTCATCGCCCCGCAGCTGGCCAAGGTGGCCCTGCGCTTCGGCCCGCACGAATACTTCGCCATCGCCGTGTTCTCCCTGACCCTGATCGCCACCCTGTCGGCCGGCTCGATGGTCAAGGGCCTGTTCGCCGGCGGCCTGGGCATCGCCGTGTCCACCGTCGGCATCGCCCCGGTGGAAGCCATCCGCCGCTTCACCTTCGATTTCAGCGAGCTCAACGGCGGCTTCTCCATGCTGGCGGTGATGATCGGCATGTTCGCCGTGGCCGAGATCATCAAGCTGGCCGAAACCGGCCGCCATGCCGTGCAGGGCAAGGCCCGCTCGGTGAGCATGAAGAACATCAAGGGCTTCGGCTTCTCGCTCAAGGAGTTCCGCCAGCAGCTGCCCAACGCCGGGCGCTCCGGCCTGATCGGCCTGGGTATCGGCATCCTCCCCGGCATCGGCGCCGGCACCTCCAACCTGGTGTCCTACATCATCGCCAAGAAGCGCGCCAAGGACGGCCACACCTACGGCAAGGGCAACATCGGCGGCGTGGTCGCCAGCGAGACCGCCAACAACGCCGGCATCGGCGGCGCCATGCTGCCGCTGATGACCCTGGGCATTCCCGGCGACACCGTCACCGCGATCATGCTCGGCGGCTTCCTGATCCACGGCATCCAGCCCGGCCCGCTGCTGTTCATCAGCCAGGGCCCGCTGGTGTACACCATCTTCGCCGCCCTGCTGGTCGCCACGGTGATGATGCTGTTCATGGAGTTCTACGGCCTGCGCCTGTTCATCAAGCTGCTCGACGTGCCCAAGCACATCCTCCTTCCGATCATCCTGGTGCTCTGCGTGGTCGGTGCCTTCGGCCTGTCCAGCCGCCTGTTCGATGTCTGGTCGATCCTGCTGTTCGGCCTGCTCGGCTACGGCTTCGTCAAGGCCGGCCTGCCGGCGGCGCCGTTCATCATCGGTTTCATCCTCGGGCCGATGGCCGAGACCAACCTGCGCCGCGGCCTGATGCTCTCCGACGGCAACTTCGCCGACTTCTTCACCACCCCCATCGCCGGCAGCTTCCTCGGCCTGGCCCTGGCCTTCATCCTCTGGCAGGTGTTCAGTGCCCTGCGGCCCAAGCCCAGCGCGATCAACGCCATTCTGCGCACCTGATCGCCCGCCCCAGAGCTCGCGCGTATGGCTGGCCGCCAGGTGCACGCGCAGATACGGGGTGATGCCGCCGCCCCGCGGCGCATCGGGCATCAGGAAGTCGGCGGTGCGCCGGCGGATGAACTCCCAGTGCTCGGCCGGGCTGGTGAGCATCTCGCCGGTGGCGATCGGCGTGTCGAACCGAACTTGAGCCCTTGCTGGCGCGATTGAGGCACTCACAGGCGGGAGCGTCAGCCTCATTCAGACGGGCGCAGCAATGACCTCGACGGCGAGCGGGCGGTAAAAAGGCGAGTGCAGATCGAGCCCCCGTCGAGAGGCTGGCCAATTTGGGATGTGCTGCGCAACCCGACTGCCCCTGAAGGCAACCCCCTTTGGGTTACCCGTCCGACGGGCGGATGATTCCCGCATTGACATATCGGTAAATCTCGATATTATCGCGCCATGGAACTGATCAATGTATTCAAAGCCCTCTCAAATCCGACCCGCCTTGAAATCCTCAAGGGGCTGAAGGATCCGGTGAAGAACTTTCCTCCACAGGATGAAGGGGACGTTCATACCGTGGGCGTCTGCGTCAGCAGTATTCAGGAAGGTGTCGGTCTGTCGCAGTCGACGGTGTCCGATTACCTTGCCACGCTGCAGCGAGTGGGGCTGGTCGAAGTCCGTCGGATCGGGCAGTGGACCTACTACAAGCGCAATGAAGCCAACATCCGTGCTCTGGCCGAGATCATAGGCAAAGAGTTGTAATTTTTTCACGCATAACATCGACAATTCTCGATATCCCTTTTTACCGAAGCACTCACGCTAGAGAGATCGTAGGAAAGACCCGTTAATTCTTTGGCTCTATATATCGAAAATTCCCTATATCCCTTTTTCCAGAAACGAGGAACTACCATGAAAGCGCAAATTCTCAACTCATTCGGCGGCCCGCAATCGTTCGAACTGAGCGACGTACCCAAGCCGGTGCCGCAAGCGGGACAAGTGCTGGTGCGGGTTCACGCAACCTCCATCAACCCCTTGGATTACCAGGTACGTCGGGGCGACTACGTCGACTACGTGCCTCTCCCCGCCATTACCGGGCATGACGTATCCGGCGTCGTCGAAGCCGTCGGCCCGGGGGTGACGAGCTTCGTGCCAGGCGACGAAGTCTGGTACACCACGCAAATCTTCGAAGGCGACGGCAGCTATGCCGAGTACCACGTCGCCTCCGAAAGCATCATCGGCAAGAAGCCGGCGTCGCTGAGCCATCTCGAGGCGGCCAGCCTGACGCTGGTAGGCGGGACGGTATGGGAAGCCCTGGTCGGGCGTGTATCGCTCCGGGTCGGGGAAAGCATTCTGATCCACGGCGGCGCGGGCGGCGTGGGCCATGTCGCGATTCAGGTGGCAAAGGCCATTGGCGCGCGGGTGTTCACCACCGTGCGCGAAGCGAACTTCGAGTTCGCCCGTGGGCTGGGTGCCGACGTGGTCATCGACTACGAACAAGAGGATTACGTGGACGCCATCCTGCGGGAAACCGATGGCCAGGGCGTCGATGTGATCTTCGACACCATCGGCGGCGACACCTTGACCCGTAGCCCCGACGCGCTCGCCCAGCTCGGCCGCGTGGTCTCGATCGTGGACATCGCCAAGCCGCAGAACCTCATTCAGGCCTGGGGCAAGAACGCCAGTTACCACTTCGTCTTCACCCGCCAGAACCGCGGCAAGCTCGATGAGCTGAGCGCCTTGGTCGAGCGCGGCCAGCTGCGGCCCCATGTTGGTGCGGTCTATTCACTTGCCGACATTGGGCTCGCCCATGCCCTGCTGGAGACGCCCAACAATGGTCTGCGGGGAAAAATCGCGATTGCCGTCGAGCCCTCGCTCGCCCCGTAAGGGCATAGGTGCAACTGCCGAACTTACTCTAGAGGAATACCGCAATGATTTATGAAATCGCACTGCTGCCCGTTCACCAAGAACAGATTGAACCCTTCAAACGCGCATTTGCCGAGGTTGCACCTTTGCTCCGCCGCGCCAAGGGGTATGGCGGCCACATGCTCGCGCCAGGTATCGAAACCCCCGAGCGGTTCAACCTGATCGTGCGCTGGGCTTCACTCGAGGACCACACGCCGGGCTTCGAAGCGAGCGAAGACCATCGGCTGTTCATGCTCGGCCTGGAGGAATATTTTTCCGAAGAGCCGACGGTCTATCACATTGAGGGAGCGGCTTTTACTACGGGAAAGGATGACGATCAAAACAGCATCTTTGACCGGGCAATGCCGGTGTCTTAGGCGGTTGCGGGCTGCAAAGAATTGGCCGTTGTCAGAAACATGCGGACCAGATGTCGCTAATTTGCAGTGATCGTGAGTTGATCTGACAGTTACCTGCCTTGAGGCCCGCGACTGTCAGGTCAAATTCAGCTGTTCAGTGTGGTGACCTTATTGCGATCAAGCTAAATAGCCGCTGATCGGAGACTGGACCGCCAAATAACCTGGGGCGCACGGGCCGATCGAGGGCGCTATCGACTGCCCCTCGCCCACCTCCCCTCACCCACTCCCCCGCTCGATCACCTCGCCCCACATCCAGGCGCAACGGCTGGCGCGCCTGCGGCGGATGGGTGTGTGCCGCGCAGGACAGGTCGCCGAAGCCGATAACCTCGGGACAGCCCAGGGCGCTGGCCCGGATTCACGCGAGATACGTTGTCATACAACTTTAGTGAAAAGAGACGAACGGTGCATGTGCCGAGCCGCCGCCCAGATCGCGACACGAGCCGCCCTGGCACTCGGAAATGGCTGTGCAAGGTGCGCAATAGAGCCGTCAAGCCGACGCAAAAGCAAAGAAAGAACGGGGCTAATCGTCCGCCTGAGCGCCTGCACCGAGCAGACGAAAAGACGTAATTTTCCCCGGATTGCGCGTTGACAGCGGCCCTGCGGGCTGTTGATAATCGGCACAAGTCATACGACAACGTATGACAACCCAATAACAACAAGTGACAAGAGTCCAGGCCCGCCATGACCACCACTTCCAGCGACCTCCGCCCCTTCAATCGCCTGCTGCTCACCGGTGCCGCCGGTGGCCTGGGCAAGGTACTGCGTCAGCGCCTGCACCCCTACGCCAACATCCTGCGCCTGTCAGACATCGGCGAGATGGCACCGGCGGCCGGCCCCCACGAGGAAGTGGTGCGCTGCGACCTGGCCGACAAGGCCGGCGTGCACCAACTGGTCGAAGGCGTCGATGCCATCGTGCATTTCGGCGGCGTCTCGGTCGAGCGCCCCTTCGAGGAAATCCTCGGCGCCAACATCTGCGGCGTGTTCCATATCTACGAAGCGGCGCGCCGGCATGGCGTGAAACGTGTGGTCTTCGCCAGCTCCAACCACGTGATCGGCTTCTATAAGCAGGACGAGCACCTCGACGCCCACTGCCAGCGTCGCCCGGACGGCTACTACGGCCTGTCCAAGTCCTACGGCGAGGACATGGCCAGCTTCTATTACGACCGCTACGGCATCGAGACCGTGAGCATCCGCATCGGCTCCTCCTTCCCCGAGCCGGCCAACCGCCGAATGATGAGCACCTGGTTGAGCTACGACGATCTCACCCAGCTGATCGAACGCGGCCTCTATACCGCGAATGTCGGTCACACCGTGGTCTACGGCATGTCGGCCAACCGCGAGGTGTGGTGGGACAACAGCCAGGCCGCGCACCTGGGTTTCAAGCCCAAGGACAGCTCGGAGCTGTTCCGCGACAAGGTGGAAGCGCAGCCGCTGCCGGCCGCCGACGATCCGGCGCGCATCTACCAGGGCGGCGCCTTCGTCGCCGCGGGGCCTTTCGGCGACGACTGAAACGCCCCACGCAGCCCCGACGCGAGAACGACGAACAACAGCGAGCGACGAACTGCCATGCCAGCCGAACTGATCCTCGATGCCCGCAACGCCACCGGCGAAAGCCCGGTGTGGCACGCCGCCGAGCAGGCCCTGTACTGGGTCGACATCCCCGCCGCCCGCCTGCATCGCTGGAACCTGTGCGACGCCAGCAGCCAGAGCTGGCAGGCCGAGGAAATGCTCGCCTGCATCGCCCGGCACCCGGCCGGCGGCTGGCTGGCCGGCATGCAGAGCGGCATTTTCCACCTGCAGCCGCAGGCAGACGGCAGCCTCGAGGCCCGGCGCCTGGTGGCGGTCGAACACGCCCGGCCGCAGATGCGCTTCAACGATGGACGCTGCGACCGCCAGGGGCGTTTCTGGGCCGGCAGCATGCTGCTGGACATGGCTGCAGGTGCCCCCGTCGGCGCCTTGTATCGCTTCGACGGTCAGCTGAAAAAATGCCTCGCCGACCTGATCGTGCCCAACGGCCTGGCCTTCAGCCCGGACGGCCGCACCCTGTACCTCTCCGATTCGCATCCCTCGGTGCAGGCGGTGTGGGCCTTCGATTACGACAGCGACAGCGGCACCCCGCACAACCGCCGCTTGTTCGTCGACATGAAGCAGCACCCCGGTCGTCCGGACGGTGCCGCCATGGACGTCGACGGCTGCTACTGGATCTGCGGCAACGATGCCGGGCTGATCCACCGCTTTACCCCCGACGGCCGCCTGGATCGCTCGCTCGCCGTGCCGGTGAAGAAGCCAACGATGTGCGCCTTCGGCGGGCCGCGTCTGGACACCCTGTTCGTCACCTCGATCCGCCCCGGCGGCGATCTGTCCGACCAGCCGCTGGCCGGCGGCGTGTTCGCCCTCAATCCCGGAGTCGCCGGACTCGAGGAGCCAGCCTACCGGGCCTGAATCCGCTCCACCCCGGGCCGCTCGCGGTACCGGTTTGCACTGCTGCTTACCAACAACAACAAGACGGAGATTTCCGCATGAACCTCAAACGCAAGTTGCTTCTGGCCACACTTCCGCTAGCCCTCGGCCTGTCCTCCTTCGTACAGGCCGAGGTGACCCTGAAGATCGCCGAGATCCACCCCGCCGGTTACCCCACCGTGGTGGCCATGGAAAACCTCGGCAAGAAGCTGGAAGCAGCCACCAACGGCGAGATCAAGTCGCGCATGTTTGCCGGCGGCGTACTCGGCTCGGAGAAGGAAGTGATCGAGCAGACCCAGATCGGCGCCGTGCAGCTGACCCGCGTCAGCCTCGGCTCGGTCGGCCCGGTGGTACCGGCCACCAACGTATTCAACATGCCGTTCGTGTTCCGCGATGTCGACCACATGCGCAAGATCATCGACGGCGAGATCGGTCAGGAAATCCTCGACGCCATCACCAACTCCGACTTCAACATGGTCGGCCTGGCCTGGATGGACGGCGGCAGCCGCAGCCTCTACACCAAGAAGCCGGTGCGCAGCATCGAAGACCTCAAGGGCATGAAGATCCGCGTGATGGGCAACCCGCTGTTCATCGACACCCTCAATGCCATGGGCGCCAACGGCATCGCCATGGACACCGGTGAGATCTTCAGCGCCCTGCAGAGCGGCGTGATCGACGGCGCCGAGAACAACCCGCCGACCCTGCTCGAGCACAACCACTTCCGCGCCGCCAAGTACTACACCCAGACCCACCACCTGATCCTCCCCGAGCCGTTGCTGATGTCCAAGACCTCCTGGAACAAGCTGACTCCGGAACAACAGGAACTGGTCAGGAAACTGGCCAAGGAAGCCCAACTGGAAGAGCGTCAACTGTGGGACGAGAAGAGCGCCAGCAGCGTCGACAAGCTCAAGGCCGAAGGCGTCGAGTTCATCGAAGTCGACACCAAGCCCTTCTACGACGCCACCGCCCCGGTTCGTGAGAAGTACGGCGCGCAGTTCGCCGAGCTGATTCAGCGCATCGAAGCCGTCCAGTAAACCTCGCGCAAGCGCGTCGCGGCGGCCTGGGCCGTCGCGGCGCCACCGGTGAAATCTGATGAAAAACCTGGTTCTGGGCGTCAACGACGCCATCTACCGCGCCTGCATCGGCGTCGCCGGCCTGGCGATCGTGATCATGGCGACGATCATCCCCTGGGGCGTGTTCAGCCGTTACGCGCTCGGCCAGGGCCTGGGCTGGCCCGAACCCATCGCCATCTTGCTGATGGTGCTGTTCACCTTCGTCGGCGCCGCCGCCAGCTACCGCGCCTGCGCGCACATGGCGGTCAATGTGCTGAGCGATCGGCTGCCGCCGGCGGCCCAGCCGCTTCTCACCCTGTTCGTGCGCCTGGCGATGGCCGCCATCAGTCTGTTCATGCTGATCTGGGGCTACAAGCTGTGCGTCGCCACTTGGAACCAGTACTTGAGCACCCTGACCTGGCTGCGCGTCGGCCTCAGCTACGCGCCGATCCCGCTGGGCGGCTTCATCACCCTGCTGTTCGTGCTCGAACAGCTGCTCTATGGCGACCAGCACAAGCGCCGCGTCGTCGACTACGAATGCTCCGAAGACTCCAAGGAGGCCGTGTAATGGATGCCGTCATCCTGCTGGGCAGCTTCCTGGCCCTGATCCTGCTGCGCGTCCCGGTCGCCTATGCCCTTGGCATGGCTACCCTGATCGGCGCCTGGTGGATCGAGATTCCCCTGCATGCCGTGATGATCCAGATCGCCGGCGGCGTCAACAAATTCTCCCTGCTGGCCATCCCCTTCTTCGTCCTGGCCGGCGCGATCATGGCCGAGGGCGGCATGGCCCGCCGTCTGGTGGCCTTCGCCGGGGTGCTGGTGGGCTTCGTCCGCGGCGGCCTGTCGCTGGTCAACATCACCGCCTCGACCTTCTTCGGCGCCATCTCCGGCTCCTCGCTGGCCGACACCGCCTCGGTGGGCTCGGTGCTGATCCCGGAGATGGAGAAGAAGGGCTACCCGCGCGAGTTCTCCACCGCGGTCACCGTCTCCGGTTCGGTGCAGGCGCTGCTCACCCCGCCCAGCCACAACTCGGTGATCTACTCGCTGGCCGCCGGCGGCACGGTGTCGATCGCCGCGCTGTTCGTCGCCGGCATCGGCCCGGGCCTGCTGCTCAGTTTCACCATGGCCGCCCTGTGCCTGCTGTTCGCGCGCAAGCGCAACTACCCCAAGGGCGAGGTGATTCCGCTGCGCCAGGCGCTGAAGATCTGCGTCGAGGCGCTGTGGGGCCTGATGACCATGGTGATCATCCTCGGCGGCATCCTCAGCGGCGTGTTCACCGCCACCGAGTCGGCCGCGGTGGCGGTGGTCTGGGCCTTCTTCGTGACCATGTTCATCTACCGCGACTACAAGTGGAGCGAACTGCCGAAGATGCTGCACCGCACGGTGCGCACCCTGTCGATCGTGATGATCCTGATCGCCTTCGCCGCCAGCTTCGGCTACATCATGACCCTGATGCAGATTCCGTCGAAGATCACCACGGCCTTCCTGACCCTGTCGGACAACCGCTACGTGATCCTGATGTGCGTCAACTTCATGCTGCTGGCCCTGGGCACGCTGATGGACATGGCGCCGCTGATCCTGATTCTCACGCCGATCCTGCTGCCGGTGGTGACCTCCTTCGGCGTCGACCCGGTACACTTCGGCATGATCATGCTGGTCAACCTGGGTATCGGCCTGATCACCCCGCCGGTGGGCGCGGTCTTGTTCGTCGGCGCCGCCATCGGCAAGGTCAGCATCGAGAGCACGGTGAAAGCGCTGCTGCCGTTCTACGCCGCGCTGTTCACGGTGCTGATGGCGGTCACCTACATCCCCGCCATCTCGCTGTGGCTGCCCAGCGTGGTGCTCTGAACCCGCGCCCGCTCCACTCCCGTTCTGCGGAAACGAGGCCTACCCCATTCACCCCGAGCCGCCGCCTGGCGGCTCTTGCTTTATAAGGACGTAACGCCACGCCATGCACGCCGCCCCGTTCCCCCGGCATATCGCCGCGCTGATCCTCGCCACCCTGGCCTGCTCCTTCGCCGGCAACCATATCGCCGCGCGTATCGCCTTCGACCACGACGCCGGCCTGCTGCTGGCGATCCTCTGCCGCTCGGGGGTGACCCTGCTGGTGCTCGCCGCCCTGGTGCTGTGGCAGCGCGATTCACTGCGCCTGAGCCGCCAGACCTGGGGCTGGCAGCTGGTGCTGGGGCTGCTGATCGCGGTGCAGAGCTTCTGCATCTATTCGGCGGTGGCGCGCATCCCGGTGGGCCTGGCGCTGCTGGTGGTGAACCTCTCGCCGATCCTCCTGGCGCTGCTCACCTGGGCACTCGGCGGCCCGCGACCGACCGGCCGCGCGGCGCTGATCATGGGCCTGATCCTGTTCGGCCTGGTGCTGGTGCTGGACGTGCCGGCGCGCCTGGCCGGTCAGGCCCAGCTCGATGCGCGCTGGATCGAAGGGGTGTCGTTCAGCCTGACCGCAGCGGCGGTATTCGCCGTTGCGTTGTGGATTACCGAACACCGGCTGTCGGCGATGCCCGGGCGGGTGCGCAGCATGCTGACCATGGCGGTGGTGTTCAGCGCCTCGGCCCTGGCCGGCGCCAGCGGCGCCCTGCCCGGTGGCCTCGGCCTGCCCGATGCAGCGGTCGGCTGGGTGGCCCTGGCCTGCCTGGTACTGCTCTACGGCACGGCGTTTTCGGTGCTGTTCATCTGCATGCCGCGCCTGGATATCGCGCGCAACGCGCCGGTGATGAACATGGAGCCGGTGGCCGGGATGCTGTTCGGCTGGCTGATTCTCGATCAGCTGCTCGGCGCCCTG
>NZ_AVOF01000728.1:0-793 GCF_000465935.2 Pseudomonas sp. EGD-AK9 | reverse complement strand
GGGCGAGCAGCGCCCAGCCGAGCTTGAAGCCGGCGGCGCCGGCCAGGGCGATGGCGGTCAGCTCGAAGGCGCCGTGGCCGACGACGAAGGACCAGAAGGTCTCGCTGTAGCCGATGCGGGTCAGATGGCCGGCCACCGCGCCGATCATCAGGCCGTTGAACAACAGGAAGAACAGGCTGCCCAGGCCCAGCAGCAGGCCGCTGGCGAAGGTCTGAAAGGCGATGCCGATGTTGTTCATGATGTAGAAGCCGAACATCACCCAGTCGTCGCCGGCGTCACGCTCGCCGAAGCGGCCGAGGCGCCGCGCGTCGGGGTCGTACATTTTCTCCATCTCGCCGACCTGCTCGGGGCTGACCAGGCTGTAGATCAGCTCCGGGTAGAGGTAGGTCAGGCCGCCCATCAGCGCCAGGCTGCCGAAGAACAGCAGGCTGGCGACGCACACGCTGCGCCATTCGTTGCGCACCAGGCGGGGGAAACCGCCGAACAGGAAACGCACCAGCTGGGCGCCGAGGTGGCTGCGGTGGCGGTAGAACTGCTGGTGGCCGCGCATCGCCAGCTGCTGCAGCTGCTCGATCAGGTGGCTGCTGTAGCCGCGCGCCTCGGCCAGGGCCAGGTGCTGGCACAGCCGGCGATAGTCGGCAGCGAAGCGGCTGCCGGCCTGCGCCTCGGCCTTGCCTCGCTCGAGGGCGTCGAGCTGCGCGGCGAAGGCGTCCCAGTCGGCCTGGTGGCGGCTTTCGAACAGGCTCTGCTTCATGGCGCGCTCCCCAGCAGGCCGCGGGCGATGCCGTTCAGG
>NZ_AVOF01000727.1:0-792 GCF_000465935.2 Pseudomonas sp. EGD-AK9 | reverse complement strand
CGCTAAGAAAAAGGCGCCCGGCTGATATTCATGAAGCAAATGCTCCGCTTTTGTTTCTGTTATAACGTTTTGATCCAACATTCTCATGAACCTCCTTTAAATTCAGTTACACGCCTAAGGTCGCGCCGCCATCTACGCATAAATTATGCATCGTAATATGCCCTGCCTGGCCAGAAACCAAAAAGAGCACCGCATCCGCAATATCCGAAGGCTTGGCTAGTTTTTTGAGCGGAATCCCTGTTTTAAATGTCTCAAGTGATCCTTTTATGACTTGCTCCGCTCCATTCTCGTCGGCCCATAATGACCACTGCATGTCTGTTTCCGTTGATCCGGGAGATACAATGTTGCAGCGAATATTGTATTCTGCAAGCTCAAGGCCAAGGCATTTCGTAAACATCACAGCCGCAGCCTTTGAAGACGCATATGCCGCCATAGATGTTCTTGGTATACCGGCAGCATTCGATCCGACTGTTACAATCGAACCCGATCTTCGGTCCATCATATATTTGCTGACTGAACGCGAGGCGTTAAATACGCCAGTCGAATTCACTGAAAACGTCGCCTCCCATTCCTCATCGCTAAGCGAATGGATCAGTCCCGGGCGAAGGACACCCGCTACATTCACTAAAATATCAATCGGCCCCATTTCACGTTCGATGCGCGCCGTGATCTCATCAATCGCCGCGCTGTCTCTCACATCCGCAGGAAAAGCTTCTGCATGGCGGCCTTCTGCTTTGAGGCTGCTCACAACCTTTTCCAGCTTTTCAGGATTATAATCAACTGCCGCAATAT
>NZ_AVOF01000726.1:0-794 GCF_000465935.2 Pseudomonas sp. EGD-AK9 | reverse complement strand
CCGCTCCAGCCAGGCCTGACGGCTGGTGAATTCGGCGTTCTGCCGGCGGCAGCGCTCGACCACCTCGCAGTGGGTCACCGGGTCGGCCAGCGGCAGGCGCCGGGTCAGCAGTTCGGCGGGAAGGCGAAGGCATTGCGCGCAGCGTCGAAGCCCAGCGGGCAGTCGAAGCTCAGCTCGTAGCGCGCCACATAGGCCGGGCGGGCATGGCGGAACTCGGCGCGGGCCAGCGGCAGCGGCCGGCCGAGCAGCTCGTCGCCGATCAGCTTGAGCGAGGCCAGGCACATCTCCACGTTGAACACCTCCAGTTCGGCGGCGTCGCGGTAGTCGCCGGCACTGACCCAGGCCAGGCCGTCCGCCACCTGCAGTTGCAGGTCGAAGTAGGTGCCGAGCAGCGCCGGGTACTGCAGCAGCAGGCGCCAGGCGTCACCAAAGGTGGCAGCCGAGAGCGCGGCGTAACCGAGCAGACCGTAGGACGACACATGCAGGCTGCGCCCCAGCTCCAGGCCGAGGTCCGCGCGCAGGGCCAGGGCATTGGCGCACACCTGCAGCTCCTGCACCCGGGTGATGCGCGCCTCGCCATTGCCCGGCTCGTCCGCGGCGATGCCGCTGCCGTCGAGCAGCCGGGGGATCAGCTCGGGCTGCGCGGCGAAGCGTTGCAGGATCAGGGCGACTACGTGCAGGGTGGTCAGGTGGGCGTGCAGCATGGGGGTTTCCGTCTTCGCAGGTCAGCGAAAGAACGCAAGAAGCATGCCGCGGTACGGCGGGCCCCGCCCGCCAGTGGCGGTCAGCGGGTG
>NZ_AVOF01000725.1:0-797 GCF_000465935.2 Pseudomonas sp. EGD-AK9 | reverse complement strand
GCGCTGATTTTAATCATTTACAAAATCCGGCTGTATCAGTCGAAAAAAGGACAGTCTGCAAAATCATAAAAGACTCAGCTGAAAGCTGAGTCTTTTTTGTGTTCTGTATGGTTAAGCGGCCGCTTTATTTTTTGACTTTTTCTTTTTTCTGCTGTCCCGGGTGAAAAGTAAATTTTCCCGTTTTCAGCCGTTCCTCTGTTTTTTTGGCAATCCGATCGTGGCATTCCTGGCACATATATGTATGGATCGGGCGGTTTCGAAGCCGTTTCGCGATCAGGGTATCATCATCAATTGTTTCAATTTTATCGCAAATAGAACATTTGACCCTCATCATATCACCTCTTTCACTAACATGTATTATAGCACGGATCAGAAGCTGTCCAAAATAAGAAAAAGCTAAAGCGCAAGGCTATAGCTTAGTCATTGTTGTTCTTTTTCATATGATGATCAGATTGATCGTTTTGCTCCTTCTCCATTTCCTGCTGCTGTTTTCTATTTAATTGGTCATTTTGCTGCTTTGTTTGCGGTTCGTCTTCATTGTCAATCACATCGTTAGGCACTTCGGGAAGCACTCGGCCGACAATTGCAGCTAATTCATCCAGTATGCCTGTTACCGGACGGCCCTCGCTGATTTCTCTGCTCATTTCGCGAAGGCGGCTGACCGTATCGGGATCAGCAATGACTACTGCGTTGGCGCCATATCGATCATTCTTTAGCGCCTGAGCTACAGAATATTTAATGGTTTCCACTTTGCTTCTGTCCAAAGTATCATCGACATCAATCCCAACAACAGCATA
>NZ_AVOF01000724.1:0-797 GCF_000465935.2 Pseudomonas sp. EGD-AK9 | reverse complement strand
GGCGGCGCTGGCGCCCGCTGGCCGGGGTGCTGGCGCTCTGCCTGTTGCTGCAGTGGGGCTTCAACCTGGTCCAGGGTTGGTACCTGCAGCGCCAGGCCGATCAGTACGCGCTGGCCAGCGAGGCGCTGTACCGCGAGCTGTTTCCCGAGGATCGCAAGCTGGTCAACCTGCGTGCGCAGCTGGATCAGCACCTGGCCGATGCCGCCGGCAGCGGCGACAGCCCGCTGCTCGGCCTGCTCGGTGAGGTGGCGCGAGCACTGCCGGCAGGCGGCGCGGCGCGGGTACAGGTCAATCAGCTCGATTACAGCGCCAGTCGCGCCGATCTCGCCCTGCAGCTGCAGGCGCCGGATTTCGCCGAGCTGGAAAGCCTGCGCGAACGCCTGGAACAGGCCGGGCTCGAGGTGCAGATGGGTTCGGCCAGCCGCGAGGCGGACGGCGTCAGCGCGCGCCTGGTGATAGGAGGATGAGCATGGCCAGTTGGCGTCAGTTCAATCAGGGGCTGCAGCTGCAGTGGCAGCGTTCCAGTCTGGCGCAGCGCTGGCAGGCGCTGGGGCCGCGCGACCGTCTGGCGTTGCTGGCGCTGGGCGCCTTCCTGGCGCTGGTGCTGGGCTATCTGCTGCTGTGGCAGCCGGTGGCGCGCGACGCCCAGGCGGCGCGCAGCGCCTTCGAGGAGCAGCGCAGCCTGCATGCATACCTGCAGAGCCGTGCGCCGGAGCTGCGCGGCGGCCAGCGCCGGGTCGTTGACCCCGGTCTCGGAGCGCATGCCGGCGGCGAGGAACGGCACCATCATGCGCATC
>NZ_AVOF01000723.1:0-799 GCF_000465935.2 Pseudomonas sp. EGD-AK9 | reverse complement strand
GCCGGCCGCCGCCCTACTCGCCCTGACGCCGCGGCCACACCAGGCTGAAACGCGCGCCGCCTAGGCTGGCGCTGCAACCGATCTGCGCGCGGCCGCCGTGCCAGTAGATGATCCGCCGGACGATGGACAGCCCCAGGCCATGCCCGCCGGAGGCGCGGGTGCGGCTGTCGTCCAGGCGCAGGAAGGGGCTGAACAGCCGCTCCCAGGCCTCCTCGGGCACGCCCGGGCCGTCGTCCTCGACGTCGATGCGGCAGCGCTTGTGGCCCACCTGGCAGCTGATCAGCACGCGCGACTCGGCGTAGCGCATGGCGTTGCTCACCAGGTTCTGCAGCGCCCGGTGCAAGTAGCGCGGCTCGGCTTCGACCCAGCAAGTGCCGTCTTCCTGCACGCTGAGGGTCGCCCCGCGCTCGACCCGCACGCTGGCGCGCAGCGGCGCCAGTTCCTCGATCACCTGGTCGATCAGCGCCTGCAGCTCGACCTGCTGGAAGTTCAGCGCCGGCGAGCCCTGCTCCAGGCGCGCGTAGGTGAGCATCTCGTCGACCAGCTTGTCGAGGTCCTGGATATCGCTGTCCATGCCGTCCATGTACTTGCGCCGCGCCGTCTCGCTGCCCGCATCGGCGATCATCTCCAGGCCGAAGCGCAGCCGCGCCACCGGCGTGCGCAGCTCGTGGGACACCGCGCGCACCAGCTCGCGCTGGATGCTCAGCGAGCTCTGCAGGTGCTCGGCCATGGCGTTGAAACTGCTCGCCAGGCGCCTGGGCTGCTCGTCCACCGGGTGGCGGATCAGCTCGTCGATCAG
>NZ_AVOF01000722.1:0-802 GCF_000465935.2 Pseudomonas sp. EGD-AK9 | reverse complement strand
CATCGCCATCAAGGAATCGGAAAACAGATGATGGATGCTTTAAAGCATTTATTCAAAACGCAAGTACTGGTTCCAAATGAATTAACGCAGAGCTTTTTCGAACGTTGTCAAGGTCAGCAGGATCAAGACATTTCATACAATAATTAAGCAGAGGCTGTAATCAGCCTCTGCTTTTTTTTCTGCGTTCTATTTCTTTTTCACGTTCACGGATGACGTCAGTCCGATCCCGCAAACGGTGTTTGTCGATAAGAAATATGTTCCTGAGTGCACTGGGCTGCCCCCATGTATACTTTTTTTTCTTGCATTCGATCCTGCATGCTTCCTCCAGTTTCTCATCTTTGATTGGCAGCATAATGCTTTTATAGGCAGAGCCCGTCTCGATTTGTTCGTAAACCGATTGCATAAGTTCGAGCAAACGGTCATGAGCAAGCCCTAAGTCTTCGACTGCCCGGTGTTCTGCTTGAAGAATCCGGATGCTGTTCGCCATCAGTCTTTTTGCCCCGGCTGTATTCTGCCTTCTGTGATGATATAAAGCCACTGCAAGCTGAATAAAGCCCACCCAATAGCGTTTTCGTTTCTTTGGCGGATCTTCCTTCCAATATTCTTCTAATATTTCATGGCATTCAAAATAATCCCGTGTCGCGTGAAACTCAACGAGATAATCTATATAAGCTTTCGGATACAAGGTGTTTCCTCCTTTAATGTGCTTTTAGTGTACCATAGAAGGGATAAAAGGAAAAAAGAACGCTCGGCCTCTATTGCTTCTTAGAAAGGAAAACCAGAAGCTAAAGCTTTTTCTCCC
>NZ_AVOF01000721.1:0-808 GCF_000465935.2 Pseudomonas sp. EGD-AK9 | reverse complement strand
CCGGCGCCGACGGTACGACCGCCTTCGCGGATCGCGAAGCGCAGGCCGTCTTCCATGGCGATCGGCTTGATCAGGGTGACAACCATCTTGATGTTGTCGCCCGGCATTACCATCTCAACGCCTTCCGGCAGTTCGCACGAACCGGTCACGTCGGTGGTACGGAAGTAGAACTGCGGACGGTAGCCCTTGAAGAACGGGGTGTGACGACCACCTTCTTCCTTGGACAGCACGTACACTTCAGCTTCGAACTTAGTGTGCGGCTTGATGGTGCCCGGCTTGGCCAGAACCTGACCACGCTCGACTTCATCACGCTTGGTGCCGCGCAGCAGCACGCCGCAGTTCTCGCCAGCACGACCTTCGTCCAGCAGCTTGCGGAACATTTCCACGCCGGTGCAGGTGGTCTTGGTGGTCGGACGCAGACCGACGATTTCGATTTCTTCCTGGATCTTGACGATACCGCGCTCGACACGACCGGTTACCACGGTGCCGCGGCCGGAGATCGAGAACACGTCTTCGATCGGCATCAGGAACGGACGGTCGATGGCACGCACCGGCTCAGGGATGTAGGTATCCAGAGTCTCAACCAGCTTCTTGACGGCAGTGGTGCCCAGCTCGTTGTCGTCCTGACCGTTCAGCGCCATCAGCGCGGAACCGATGATGATCGGGGTGTCGTCGCCCGGGAAATCGTAAGTGCTGAGCAGGTCGCGCACTTCCATTTCCACCAGCTCCAGCAGCTCGGCGTCGTCGACCATGTCGGCCTTGTTCAGGAACACGACGATGTAGGGTACGCCAACCTGACGGGACAGCA
>NZ_AVOF01000720.1:0-810 GCF_000465935.2 Pseudomonas sp. EGD-AK9 | reverse complement strand
GAGATAAGCCATCGCAATCGACGGAAGGCCTGCGAGCGCAACGCCTTGAACGGTTCTCAATACGAGCAGTGTATGAAAGTTCGGACTGAAGGCCGATGCCAGACAGAGAACCGATGCGGCCAGCATGGAAATACCCATAATCGGCTTGCGCCCCCACACCTCGGATAATGAACCAAAGACAAGCATGCTCACAGCTAACAGCATTGTGGTAACAGATAAAGAAAGACTCGCCGCAGTAGGCGTTACATGAAATTCCCGCGTGAATTCCTCCATGAGCGGCTGTACGCAATATAGAATCGCAAATGTATTGAAACCCGCAGCGAAGAAAGCAAACGTAATTTTTCGAAAAACCGGTGTGCCTTTTTGAATGTATGTCATCGAGACTTTATCGGTCCCTCATCATGTTGTGGAGCACTGCCATTCATAAACAATCATCCTTTATTTCTTCCGAATTCAAACATCCTCGAGTCTGTTTATATTACTATCTTAGCACCGTTGATATATGTTGTATAATGCATATAAAATATCATTTTCATGCTTATATGTAATAAAGGAGGGATGATAATTGGAATGGGAACAACTTGAATATTTTCAAACACTGGCCCGAATGCAGCACGTCACGAAAGCCGCAAAAAGCCTCTCCATCACACAGCCTGCGCTTTCACGCTCTATCGCCAGGCTGGAAAATCATTTGGGTGTGCCGCTATTTGACAGGCAAGGACGATCCATTAGCTTAAATCAATACGGACACATTTTTTTGCGGCGGGTTCAGGCGATGATGAAGGAGTACACTGAAGGAAAAGAAGAAAT
>NZ_AVOF01000719.1:0-811 GCF_000465935.2 Pseudomonas sp. EGD-AK9 | reverse complement strand
ACAGCGCGCGGCTGGCCAGCAGGGCCGCGGGCAGGGCGATCAGCAGCGCCAGGCTCATGCCGGCGGTGGCGATGGCCAGGGTTTCCAGGGTGGCGCGGCCGAGCAGGGCGAGGAACTCGCCGTCGTGCGCCGGCGGCCAGAAGTCGGCAAGGAAGTTGCCCATGCTGCGGGCGTTGTCGCCGTCGAACAGCACGCCCAAGTTCAGCTCGCTCAAGCCTAGCCCCGGCCACAACAGCAGCAGCGCCAGCAGGGTGATCAGCAGCCGCGGCAGGGCGGCCGGGTCGCGCGGGGAGCGGCTCAGCATCGCGGGATCTGTACCGTGAGCGGCTGCACCGGCAGCGAGGCCGGCAGCGGCTGCAGTTGTTCGTTGGCGTACAGCGCCTCCAGCGCCGCCGGCTCGATGGCCGCCGGCGGCAGGTCGAAGACGATGCGGCCGTCGCGCAGGCCGATCACCCGCGGGAAATGCGCCAGGGCCAGCTCCACCGCGTGCAGGCTGGCCAGCAGGGTCATGCCGCGGCTGGCCGCCTCCTGGTTGAGCACCGCCAGGGTGTGACCGGCCAGCACCGGGTCCATGGCCGACACCGGCTCGTCGGCGAGGATCAGCTGTGGCGCCTGGTACAGCACGCGGGCGATGCCGACCCGTTGCAGCTGGCCGCCGGACAGCTGGTCGCAGCGCTGGAACAGCTTGTCGGCGATATCCAGGCGCGCCAGGGCGGCCTGGGCGCCGGCGGCGTCGAGCGGATGGAGCAGGTTGAGCAGGCCCTTGGCCAGCGGCCACTGGCCGAGCTTGCCGGCCAGCACCGCGGTGACC
>NZ_AVOF01000718.1:0-15662 GCF_000465935.2 Pseudomonas sp. EGD-AK9 | reverse complement strand
CCAATGGCGTGCATGGCCGGGCGCCGCTGAGCCGTTTTGGTTCGAGGTGCCGAGCTCAGGAGGCTGGCTGGACGCGCGCTTCCTCGACGAAATCGCGCAGCCAGCGCAGCACTTCCACCGCCTCCCAGCGTGCCGGGTCGAACAGGGCGTAGGCCAGGCCCTGATAGCCGACCACATCCAGCTGGCGGTGGTAGCCGGCGCGCTGCAGCAGCGCCTCGATCTCGGCGAAGCAGGTGTTGAAGTGCTGGCGGTTAAAGGGCGTGCGGTTCTCGGTGACGATGCCCTCGAGCTGCAGTTCCTCGACCATTTCACGCACCCGCTCCAGCGGCATGCGGTTCACCCGGTGTTTCAGCTGCAGTACGTCCAGCATGGTGCGGCTCCTGTGCATTGGTTCGAGAGACCAAGGGTAAACGAAAAATACTGTACAAATAAACAGTATTGGTGAATAGTGAGGCCACTGCAGCGACATCGACCCGTCCGCCCCGCACGGTGGACGCCTTGCGAGAGGAGAATTGGCAATGCAACAGATGCTGATGACGATTGTGCTATTGGCTGTGCTGAGCGGCTGCGCCCAGCCGCAGATCGAACGGCCGCAGGCCAACGGCGCCTACCTGGTGATCGAGGGCGAGCAGGCCTGGGCCGTGCTGGTGTCCGACGGCCGGCGCGTGGAGGAGGCGGGCAGGGTACTGGACGTGATCCGCCTGCCCGGACATCACTCGAGCATCGCCGCCAGCTACGTGATCGACACGCCCAACTGCGGCAAGCTGCAATGGCTGACCGAGCGCCACGGCGCGGCAGAGGGGGAAACCACCCTGCTGCCGGCGGCGTTCAACGAGGAGTTGGCCAGCCCGGGCTGCGTGCTGGCCCAGGGCCTGAGTCGCGCCTGGACGGCGCTGGATTATTCCGGCTGATATGACCAGGGCGCCTCGCGGCGCCCTGGTGGCTTTACTCGTCAGCGGCCTTGGCCTTCTTCGCCGGCAGCAGGCCGTCGGCGCGGAACATCGCCTTGATCCCGCGCAGCGCCTGGCGGGTGCGATCCTGGTTCTCGATCAGGGCGAAGCGCACGTGGTCGTCGCCGTAGTCGCCGAAGCCCAGGCCCGGCGAGACGCAGACCTTGGCCTCGGCCAGCAGCTTCTTGGCGAATTCCAGCGAGCCGAGCGGGGCATAGGCCTCGGGGATCTTGGCCCAGACGTACATCGAGGCCTTGGGTTTTTCCACCATCCAGCCAATCTCGTGCAGGCCCTTGACCAGCAGGTTGCGACGCTGGCGGTACTGCTCGGCGATGTCGCGCACGCACTGCTGGTCGCCTTCCAGGGCGGCGATGGCGGCCACCTGCAGCGGAGTGAAGGTGCCGTAGTCGTGGTAGCTCTTGATCCGCGCCAGGGCGGACACGAGTTCTTTATTGCCGACCATAAAGCCGATGCGCCAGCCGGCCATGTTGTAGCTCTTGGACAGGGTGAAGAACTCCACCGCGATGTCCTTGGCCCCCGGCACCTGCATGATCGAGGGGGCCTGCCAGCCGTCGTAGACGATGTCGGCGTAGGCCAGGTCGTGCACCACCAGCACGTCGTACTGCTTGGCCAGGGCCACCACGCGCTCGAAGAAGTCCAGCTCCACGCACTGCGCGGTGGGGTTGGAGGGAAACCCCAAGATCATCATCTTCGGCTTGGGGATGGATTCGCGAATCGCCCGTTCCAGCTCGGCGAAGAAGTCCACCCCCGGCACCAGCGGCACCGAACGCACCTGGGCGCCGGCGATCACCGCGCCGTAGATATGAATGGGGTAGCTGGGATTGGGCACCAGCACGGTGTCGCCATGGTCCAGGGTGGCCAGCATCAGGTGCGCAAGGCCTTCCTTGGAGCCGATGGTGACTATGGCTTCGCTTTCCGGGTCGATGTCCACCGCGTAGCGCTCCTGGTACCAGCGCGAGATGGCGCGGCGCAGGCGCGGGATGCCGCGCGAGGTGGAGTAGCCGTGGGTGTCTTCGCGCTGGGCGACCTGCACCAGCTTCTCGACTATGTGCGGCGGCGTGGCGCCGTCGGGGTTGCCCATGCTGAAGTCGATGATGTCCTCGCCGCGGCGGCGGGCGGCCATCTTCAGCTCGGCGGTGATGTTGAACACATAGGGGGGGAGACGATCGATGCGCGCAAAGCGGCGCTTGGCGTTGTCGGCCATGATTTCCTCGAAGTACGTAAGCGCCCGGAACCGTCCGAGCGACGTTGGCCACTGCACTGGCCGGAGGCGACGATAAGGCGCCGGCAGCTCTGCTGTCCAGCGCAGTGGCGGGGAAAATTGCCGGTGCAGTGCGCCTGGGGGCCCTGATGCAACCCGGGGGCGGATCGTCATGCCCCGGGTTGCATCCGGGCTACTGCAGCGGCGCTCAGCCGCCGAGCATTTCGTGCATGGCGATGATCTGCTCGGCGACCTGGATCAGCTTCTGCTGGCGGCTCATGGCCTGGCGGCGCATCAGGGTGTAGGCCTCTTCCTCGTTGCAGCTCTTCATCTTCATCAGCAGGCCCTTGGCCAGCTCGATGCGCTTGCGTTCGGCCAACTGGGCGTCGCGCGCCTGCAACTGGGCACGCAGGGCCTGGTCGCTCTCGAAGCGGGCCATGGCCACGTCGAGAATCGGCTGCAGGCGTTGGGCGTGGATGCCCTCGACTATATAGGCGCTGACCCCGCTCTGGATCGCCTGGCGCATCACGCTGGGGTCGTGTTCGTCGGTGAACATGACGATCGGACGCGGTTGGTCACGGCTGACCAGTACCACCTGTTCCATCACGTCGCGGCCAGGGGACTCGGTGTCGATCAGGATGACGTCGGGGCGCACGGCCTCGACCCGCTCCGGCAGGTCGATGGTCAGCCCGGATTCGTCGATGACCTCGAAGCCGGCCTCGATCAGCGCGCACTTCAGGCGGCCGACCTTCTTCGGGGTATCGTTGATCAGAAGAATACGCAGCATCGCTCACTCTCCCGGCGGTTACAGGGCGACAGCCGGGCTGTCGGCCAGGGCGTGGAGGCGGAAGCTGCGGGCATAGGCTGCGGGGTCGCTGCCGTCCCAGCAGGTGCCGTCCTGCAGGATGGAGCTGCGCATCTCGCCCGGCACGGCAATTCCCAGCGCCGTAGCGGCCTCGCGGTACAGGGCCAGCTGCTGAACTTCGCGGGCCACGCCCAGGTAGTCGGGGTCGTTGCGTAGCAGGCCCCAGCGGCGGAATTGGGTCATGAACCACATGGCATCGGACAGGTAGGGCTGGTTGACCAGGCCGCCGGCATGAAAGCGCAACGGATGCTCGTCCTGCCAGGCGTGGCCGAGGCCGTCTTGATACTGGCCGAGAAAGCG
Source organism: Pseudomonas sp. EGD-AK9 (assembly GCF_000465935.2). Taxonomy (NCBI): domain Bacteria; kingdom Pseudomonadati; phylum Pseudomonadota; class Gammaproteobacteria; order Pseudomonadales; family Pseudomonadaceae; genus Pseudomonas; species Pseudomonas sp. EGD-AK9. The sequence continues at coordinate 12,325 of NZ_AVOF01000718.1, read as the reverse complement.
TGGGGTGATTGCCGAGACGGGCGCGTTGACGTATTCGCTGCCGCTGAGCAGCAGGGCGGTGCTGCGCTTGTTTTCCTCGTTGTCATCGATGAAGCGTGCAGCGTCGAGCACCGCCATGATCAGCGAGCGGGCGGTATTGGGGTGCTGTTCGGCGAAGGCGCGGGTGCAGCCAAGGACCTTTTCTGGGTGATCCGGCCAGATTGCCTGGATGGTGGTGACGGTACAGCCGAGTTGTTCATCGACGGCCTTGGCGGTCCAGGGTTCGCCGACGCAGAAGCCGTCGATGCGCTTGGCCTCCAGGTGTTCGATCATCTGCGGCGGTGGCACCACGACGCTGTCGACATCGCGCAGCGGATGGATGCCCTGGCTGGCCAGCCAGTAGTAAAGCCACATGGCATGGGTGCCGGTGGGAAAGGTCTGAGCGAAGGTTAGTCGCGCTTTATTTTGGTGCGCATGCTGGTGCAGTGCTTCACCGCTGGTCACGCCGGCGCTTTGCAGCGTGTGCGACAGGTTGATGCTCTGGCCGTTCTGGTTCAGCCCCATGAGCACCGCCATGTCGGTTGCCGCGGCGCCACCGAGGCCGAGCTGCACGCCGTAGATCAAACCGTACAGGCTGTGGGCGGCGTCCAGCTCGCCGCTTAGCAGGCGGTCGCGCAGGCCGGCCCAGGAGGCCTGGCGCTGCAGTTTGAGGCTCAGGCCGTATTTTTCGGCAAAGCCCTGGGTGGCCGCGACTATTACCGAGGCGGAATCGCTCAGGGCCATGAAACCGATGTTCAGCACGCTCTTTTCCGGTGCATCGCTGCCGCCGACCCAGGCCAGGGCGTCGCCGCGAGGGATATGCTGTTCGCTCATGTCACTTCCTTCATTCACGCATTGGGTTCCGAGCTGCCGGCTGAGGTTTGCAGGGCTGTGCGGGTGGCCCACAAAAAAGGCGTCGTACCGATCACCGCCGTAAAGGGCCGAGTTCGGATACGACGCCGTTGTCGTTCGGGCCTTGTCCGTCGCCGGAGAGGCTCACTGCATGTAGAGAAAGCAAGGCATATGCCAGTGCGCGGAGCATGCGCTGTTGGATGAGGCGTTCAGCGCTCCAGCATCTGCTTCACGCTGCTTTGTGGTATCTGCTGCTTGCGGCCCTCACTATCGGTGAATTCGAGCATGCCGGTGTCCTTGTCCAGTTCCGGCTTGCCGTCGCTGGTGAGCATCTGGCCATCGGTGGTGGTGATGATGTACTCGCTGCTGCAACCGGCCAGGCCGAACAGGCACAGGACGGCGATGATCCATGGCTTCATGACGTGCTCCTGAATGATGATCTGGGGGCTCCCATTTCAGAAGGTAGACGGTGGCGCACTGGCTGCAAGCCGGGTGCGGCAAAAGGCCCATGTGTGCGTGCATAAAAAAGCCCCGCACTAGGCGGGGCTTTTTCTACGACGCTTTGATCAGGCCTGAACGACCGGGATCTTGGCGTTCGCCGCCGCTTCGCGGAAGTCGGCGATCTGGTCGAAGCTCAGGTAGCGGTAGATGTCGCCAGCCATGCTGTCGATATCCTTGGCGTAAACCATGTACTCCTCGACGGTCGGCAGCTTGCCGAGAATCGAAGCGACCGCTGCCAGTTCGGCAGAGGCCAGGTACACGTTGGCGCCATCGCCCAGACGGTTCGGGAAGTTACGGGTGGAGGTCGATACCACGGTGGAGTTGGCAGCCACACGTGCCTGGTTACCCATGCACAGCGAGCAGCCCGGCATCTCCATACGTGCACCGGCCTTGCCGTAGATGCCGTAGTAGCCTTCTTCGGTCAGCTGGTGAGCATCCATCTTGGTCGGCGGCGACAGCCACAGACGGGTCGGGATACCGCCCTTGACCTTGTCCAGCAGCTTACCGGCAGCGCGGAAGTGACCGATGTTGGTCATGCACGAACCGATGAACACTTCGTCGATCTTGTCGCCAGCCACGGTGGACAGCAGGCGGGCGTCGTCCGGGTCGTTCGGGGCGCACAGTACCGGCTCGTTGAGCTGGCTCAGGTCGATTTCGATGACTTCGGCGTACTCGGCGTCCTTGTCGGCTTCCATCAGTACCGGGTTGGCCAGCCAGGCTTCCATCGCCTGAGCACGACGCTCCAGGGTACGGGCATCACCGTAGCCTTCGCTGATCATCCAGCGCAGCAGGGTGATGTTGGACTGCAGGTATTCGGCGATGGCCGCTTCCGGCAACTTGATGGTGCAACCGGCAGCCGAACGCTCGGCGGAGGCATCGGACAGCTCGAACGCCTGCTCGACGGTCAGGTTGTCCAGGCCTTCGATCTCGAGGATACGGCCGGAGAAGATGTTCTTCTTGCCCTTCTTCTCGACGGTCAGCAGGCCTTTCTGGATGGCGTAGTAGGGGATGGCGTGGACCAGGTCACGCAGGGTGATACCCGGTTGCATCTTGCCCTTGAAGCGCACCAGAACGGATTCCGGCATGTCCAGCGGCATGACGCCGGTGGCAGCGGCGAAGGCGACCAGGCCCGAACCGGCCGGGAAGCTGATGCCGATCGGGAAGCGGGTGTGCGAGTCGCCACCGGTGCCGACGGTGTCCGGCAGCAGCATGCGGTTCAGCCAGCTGTGGATGATGCCGTCGCCCGGACGCAGGGACACGCCGCCACGGGTGCGGATGAAATCCGGCAGGGTGTGGTGGGTGGTGACGTCGATCGGCTTCGGATAGGCCGCGGTGTGGCAGAAGGACTGCATCACCAGGTCAGCCGAGAAGCCCAGGCACGCCAGGTCTTTCAGCTCGTCGCGGGTCATCGGGCCGGTGGTGTCCTGGGAACCGACGGTGGTCATCTTCGGTTCGCAGTAGGTGCCCGGACGCACGCCCTCGACGCCGCAGGCCTTGCCGACCATCTTCTGCGCCAGGGTGAAACCCTTGGTGCTGGCAGCAGGCTGGTCCGGCTTCTTGAACAGGTCGGAGGAGCCCAGGCCCAGTTCGGCACGCGCCTTCTCGGTCAGGCCACGGCCGACGATCAGCGGGATACGGCCGCCAGCGCGGACTTCGTCGAGCAGCACCGGGGTTTTCAGTTCGAAGGTGGTGATGACGTCGTCGGTGCCGTGCTTGCAGACTTTGCCAGCGTACGGGTAGACATCGATCACGTCGCCCATGTTGATGTTCGACACGTCGAACTCGATCGGCAGGGCGCCGGCGTCTTCCATGGTGTTGTAGAAGATCGGGGCGATCTTGGTGCCGAAGCAGAAGCCGCCAGCACGCTTGTTCGGCACGTAGGGAATGTCGTCGCCGAAGAACCACAGCACCGAGTTGGTGGCGGACTTACGGGAAGAACCGGTACCGACCACGTCACCGACGTAGGCCACCGGGAAGCCTTTGGCCTTGATCTCTTCGATCTGCTTCAGCGGGCCGATGGCGCCTTGCTGCTGCGGCACGATGCCGTCGCGAGCCATTTTCAGCATGGCCAGGGCGTGCAGCGGGATGTCGGGGCGCGACCAGGCGTCCGGGGCAGGGGACAGGTCGTCGGTGTTGGTTTCGCCCGGCACCTTGAACACGGCCAGGCTGTATTTCTCGGCGATGGCCGGCTTGTTGGTGAACCACTCGCCATCGGCCCAGGACTGCAGCACGGCCTTGGCGTTGGCATTGCCGGCCTTGGCTTTCTCGGCGACGTCGTGGAAGGCGTCGAACATCAGCAGGGTGTGCTTGAGTTGCTCGGCGGCAACGGCGCCCAGGGCGGCGTCGTCCAGCAGCTCGACCATGGTGGCGATGTTGTAGCCGCCCTGCATGGTGCCCAGCAGCTCGACGGCGCGTTGCTTGCTGATCAGCGGGGAAGTGGCTTCGCCCTTGGCCACGGCAGAGAGGAAACCGGCCTTGACGTAGGCGGCTTCATCGACGCCTGGCGGTACGCGGTTGGTGATCAGGTCTACGAGGAATTCTTCTTCGCCAGCCGGCGGGTTTTTCAGCAGCTCGACCAGGCCTGCGGTTTGTTCGGCGTTCAGCGGCTGGGGCACGATACCCTGAGCGGCACGCTCTGCTACGTGTTTGCGATAGGCTTCAAGCACAGTTATTACCCTCATCAGTGGTCCCAAAGGGTTGTCCGGGACGCGATCCAGATACCCATGAACCAGGCGCTTTTCGACTTTATGAGCCGATCAGCCGAGGTTTCACGAGTCTCTTGTAGAAGCTGCTTTCAAAGTTTTACGCCGGCAGGACGGGGTCTGATGAGGGCGGGCGCAGAGGCTCGGGGGGACTCCGAGTGACTGCGCCGCCATCGTACCTGCAGGATCGACTGTGCTCGTGACGCTTTGAAAACAGCTTCCAACGGACATTGGCGCCGTAAAAGGCGGGCCGATTCTAATGGAAAGCGCGGATAAAGTTAAGCCAAAGCCCTGGGCTTGGCGGGGGTGATCTTGCTTAGACAAAGGGCTAACATGCTCGGCCGTCCTGCTGTCTATATTGCTTCTCCATGTCCAATCAACGCATCAAGACGCCTTGCGTGGGTCTGTGCTCGACCGTTTACGGCGATGTGGTATGCCGCGGTTGCAAGCGTTTTCACCACGAGGTGATCAACTGGAACAGCTACGGCGACGAGGAAAAGCGCGCCGTCTGGCTGCGCCTGGAAGTGTTGCTGGTGCAGGTGATGACGGCCAAGGTCGAGGTGTTCGACGAGCAGCGCCTGCGCACCCAGCTGGAGCAGCGGCAGATCCGCTTCGTGCCGCAGCAGTCGCCCTATTGCTGGGCCTACCAGCTGATCGCACGCGGCGCGCGGGTGATCAACCAGCTCGATGCCTACGGCATGGCGCTGCTGCCCGAGTTCCGTGGCTGGGCCTTGCCGGAGCTGCGTGACGCCATCGACCGCGAGTTCTTCCTGCTCTCCGAGGCGCACTACGAGCGCTATATCGCGCCGAAATTCCTCCGCGAAGGCCTGGAACTGCGCGTGTGAGACCGGGTGGGTAGCCCGGATGCAATCCGCCAGCTCGTGCACGACGATCCACTGCCTGGCTTTTGTCCGGCGCACAAAAAATGCCGCTCGCATTTGCGAGCGGCATTTTTGTCTGGCTGGCGTTTATTTCAGCGTTGCGCCACCAGCTCTTCGAGGTGGGCGATGATCTCGTCCGGCTTGAGCACCAGCACGTCGCTTTCCAGCGAGTCGAGAATCACTTCGGCGGTATTGCCGATCAGGGCGCCGGACAGCCCGGTGCGTGCCACGGTGCCGATCACAGTGACCACGGCGCTGAGCTGGTGGGCGATCTGCGGGATCAGCACGTCGGCCGGGCCTTCGACTATGTGCAGGCGATCGTCGCCGATCTCGTATTCGGCCTGGAAGCTCCTGCACTGCTCGCGGTAGCGTGCCTCGATGGTTTCCTTGAGCTGGAAGGTCGGGTCGGCCGCCGACAGCATCGGCGTCGGGTGGGCGGTGATCACGTGCAGTTCGCCCTTGGCCAGGCCGGCGATGTCGTAGCCGTGGCTGATGATGCCGGCGTGCAGGGTGCGGTGCTCGCCGTCGGCATTGCCCACGTCCACCGCGGCGAGGATGGTGCCGCCGGTCCAGGGCTTGTCGGTCTTGACCATCAGCACCGGGCCTGGGCAGTAGCGCAACAGCTTCCAGTCGTCGGGGGTGAGGATGGCTTTCTTCAGTGGGTTGTCCGGCAGGTGCTGCTTGACTACCAGGCCGCAGCCTTCGGCCTGTTGCACGGCGATGATGGTCTGGTACGGGCTGTCGTGCCAGGCCTGCTGGGCGGAGACGGCGAAACCTTCCTCGCTCAGGCTGCTGCTGAGGTCGTTGAGCCAGGCGCTGTGCTCGCCCTTCTTGTCGCACACCAGCAGGTGCAGGCGCGATTGGGTGACTCCGGCTATCAGTTTCGCGCGCTTGAGCGCGAGGCCCTCCGGGTGCTGCGGCTCCATTACCACCAGGATGCTGCGGATCGCTTGCATGGTCGTCTCCCTGAGAATGAGTGGCACTTATTCAACTATAGCGGTGCGCGGTTGACGGGCTTGTTGACCTGCATCAACGGCGCGCTGGCCGTCTTGGCGCTCACTCGTATAATGGCCCGCCATTGCCAACCCCGCCAGCGTTCGAGAGCGCCCCCTGATGATGTCAATTGCCCAGCATATTCCGAGTAAAGGCGAGGAAAGCGCGTCGATCCTGCAGGAAATCCTCGAGTTTCTCGGCGGCGTCGCCACCCCGGCGGCCTGGCTGGACGAGGCCCTGCGCCAGCAGGAAATCCTCCTGCTCGACCACCGCAATCTGGAATACAAGGCGGCGCAGACGGCCCTGAGCCTGATGGGGCGCTACCTGACAAAGACCGAATTGACCGCGAGAATGTCGCGTTTGGCCCGTGAGGAGCTGGTGCACTTCGAGCAGGTGAGCAAGATCATCCGCGGCCGCGGCATCGAGGTTCGCCACGTTTCCGCTTCGCGCTACGCCGCCGGCCTGCGCGCGCTGCTGCGGGGCGGGGAAGTGGAGCGGCTGGTGGATGTGCTGGTGATCGGCGCCTTTATCGAGGCGCGTTCCTGCGAGCGCTTCGCCGCCCTGGTGCCGCGCCTGGATGCCGAACTGGCCAAGTTCTACGCCGGGCTGCTGGAGAGTGAAGGGCGCCACTATCGGGGCTATCTCAAGCTCGCCTACCTGTATGGCGACTCAGCCGACGTGGATGCGCGTATCGAAGTGGTGCGCGCGGTGGAGCAGGAGCTGATCACCTCGGCGGACGAGCAGTTCCGTTTCCATAGCGGTGTGCCGGCCTGAAAGCGGGCGGGAAAACGCGCACAAAACATGTAGGAGCGGCTTCAGCCGCGAAGTGATGGGCGCGTTCGCGGCTGAAGCGGAATGCCGCCCAGCCGCTCCTACAAGGTCGTATGGCTGTCGGGCGTCGTGGGCGTCAGCTCGAACGGCGCCTGGTTGAACCCCTCGTCATCGACCTGCAGCGCCCACCCCTGGCGATCCCAGTCACCCAGCACGATGCGCCGCGCCGCTTGGCCGTTCACGTCCAGTTCGTGCACCGCCGGCCTGTGGGTATGGCCATGGATCAGCGTGCGCACGCCGTGCGCGGCCATCACCTCCATCACCTCCGCCGGCGTGACGTCGACTATCTCGCTGGCTTTCATCCGCGTCTGCGCGCGGCTTTCGTTGCGCAGCTTGCGCGCCAGCTTCTGTCGGGTGCCCAGTGGCAGGTTGCGCAGGATCAGCAAGGACAGCGGGTTGCGCAGCCAGCGACGCAGCTTCATATAGCCGACGTCCAGGGTGCACAGGCTGTCGCCGTGCATCAGCAGCACGCGCGCTCCGGCCATTTCGACCAGGCTGGGATCCTTCAGCAGGGTACAGCCGGCCTCGCGGCAGAAGCGCTGGCCGATGAGGAAGTCGCGGTTGCCGTGCATCAGGTAGATGCGCGTGCCGGCGTCGCTCAGTTCGCGCAGCGCGCGGGCGATTTCATGCTGGAAGGGCGTCATGCCATCGTCGCCGATCCAGACTTCGAAGAAGTCGCCGAGGATGTACAGCGCCTCGGCCTGGCGCGCGCGGGTGGCGAGAAAATGCAGAAACGCCCGGGTGATGTCCGGGCGTTGCTCTTCGAGATGCAGATCGGAGATCAGCAGGATCATCGACTTACTCGGCGACGACTTCGGCCTTCTCGATGATCACGTCGTCCACCGGCACGTCCTGGTGGCCGGCCTTCATGGTGGTAGCCACGGCCTTGATCTTCTCGACCACGTCCATGCCTTCGACCACTTCACCGAATACCGCGTAGCCCCAGCCCTGAACGGTCGGTGCGCTGTGGTTGAGGAAGCTGTTGTCGGCGACGTTGATGAAGAACTGTGCGCTGGCCGAATGCGGCTCCATGGTGCGGGCCATGGCAATGGTGCCGACCTTGTTGGCGACGCCGTTGTTGGCTTCGTTCTTGATCGGCGCGCGGGTCGGCTTCTGCTTCATGCCCGGCTCGAAACCGCCGCCTTGGATCATGAAGTTGCCGATCACGCGGTGGAAGATGGTGCCGTCGTAGTGGCCTTCCTTCACGTACTGTTCGAAGTTGGCCACGGTTTCCGGGGCCTTGTCGGCGAACAGCTTCAGGGTGATGACGCCGTGGTTGGTGTGCAGTTTGATCATGGGGGGGACTCACTCTTGAATGGGGCAGGGCACCGAGCTCGGGCGGGCGCCGGAGCGGCCACTGCATTGCAGCTGTCAGGGGGTTGACGGGTTGGGTATGATACGGGCTTTGTTCCAGTCGGCCTACCCAGGGGGAATCTCTAAAAACTACCTGCGTTGCCATTGCTGCGTTAAAAACAGGCTCGGAATGCTCATTTACAACTCGTAAACTGCGCTTCCTCGCCTGTTTGACTCGCTGGCGCTCGCCCTTCGGGCCAGCCTTTGGCTGTTACTCCCGTTGGTCGTTGCGCCTTGCTCTGGCTGCCTCGCCTACGTTTTTAGAGGTTCCCCCCTGCGCCGCGCCAGCATGATCTTAAGGACCCCATGAGCAAGCCCACCGTCGAAAAAGCCGCCAACTTCCTGCGCCCCATCGTCCAGGCCGATCTGGACAGCGGCAAGCACGCCAAGATCGTCACCCGCTTCCCGCCGGAGCCCAATGGCTACCTGCATATCGGTCATGCCAAGAGCATCTGCCTGAACTTCGGCCTGGCCCAGGAGTTCGGCGGCGAGTGCAACCTGCGCTTCGACGACACCAACCCGGCCAAGGAAGACCAGGAATACATCGATGCGATCAAGGCCGACGTCGAGTGGCTGGGCTTTTCGTGGGCCGGTAGCGAGCGCTACGCCTCCGACTACTTCGACCAGCTGCATGCCTGGGCCATCGAGCTGATCAAGGCCGGCAAGGCCTTCGTCTGCGACCTCAACGCCGACGAGATGCGCGCCTACCGCGGCAGCCTGACCGAGCCGGGCAAGAACAGCCCGTTCCGCGAGCGCTCGGTGGAGGAGAACCTCGACCTGTTCGCCCGCATGAAGGCCGGCGAGTTCGCCGACGGCGCCCGCTCGCTGCGCGCCAAGATCGACATGGCCTCGCCGAACATCAACCTGCGCGATCCGATCCTCTACCGCATCCGTCACGCCCATCACCACCAGACCGGCGACAGGTGGTGCATCTACCCCAGCTACGACTTCACCCACGGTCAGTCGGACGCCATCGAGGGCATCACCCACTCCATCTGCACCCTGGAGTTCGAGGACCATCGGCCGCTCTACGAGTGGTTCCTGGCCAACCTGTCGGTGCCGGCGCAGCCGCGCCAGTACGAATTCGCCCGGCTGAACCTGAACTACACCATCACCAGCAAGCGCAAGCTCAAGCAACTGGTCGATGAAGGCCATGTGCATGGCTGGGACGATCCGCGCATGTCCACCCTGTCCGGCTACCGGCGCCGCGGCTACACCCCGGCCTCGATCCGCGCCTTCTGCGACATGATCGGCGTCAACCGCGCCGGCGGCGTGGTGGATATCGGCATGCTGGAGTTCGCCATCCGCGAGGACCTGGACGCCAACGCTGCCCGTGCCATGTGCGTGCTCAAACCGCTCAAGGTCGTCATCACCAACTACCCGGAGGGCCAGGTCGAGAACCTCGAACTGCCGCGCCATCCCAAGCAGGACATGGGCGTGCGCGTGCTGCCGTTCAGCCGCGAGCTCTATATCGACGCCAGCGACTTCGAGGAAACTCCGCCGGACGGCTTCAAGCGCCTGATCCCGGGCGGCGAAGTGCGCCTGCGCGGCAGCTACGTGATCCGCGCCGACGAGGCGATCAAGGACGCCGCCGGCAATATCGTCGAGCTGCGCTGCTCTTATGACGAAAACACCCTGGGCAAGAACCCGGAAGGCCGCAAGGTCAAGGGTGTGATCCACTGGGTGCCGGCCGCCGAAAGCGTCGAGTGCGAAGTGCGCCTGTACGATCGCCTGTTCCGCTCGGCCAACCCGGAGAAGGCCGAGGAGGGCCAGACCTTCCTCGACAACATCAACCCGGATTCGCTGGTGGTGCTCACCGGCTGCCGCGCCGAACCGTCGCTGGCCCAGGCTGCGCGGGAAGAGCGTTTCCAGTTCGAGCGCGAAGGCTACTTCGTCGCCGACCTGAAGGACTCGCAGCCGGGCAAGCCGGTGTTCAACCGTACAGTCACCCTGCGCGACTCCTGGGGGCAATAACGGCTGTCAAATTGCTGCGCTCGATCATGCTGTGTTGAAGCGAGGTTCGGAATGCTCATGTACTGCAGTACATTCCGCTTCCTCACCCCGCTTCGCCTTGCCTGATCTTCGCTCGCTGCTTTGAAAGCCGTTCTTGAGGAATCTGAAAAGATGCTGAGCATTTACAACACCCTGAGCAAGACCAAGGACGCCTTCCAGCCGCTGGAAGGCAACAGCGTGCGCATGTACGTGTGCGGCATGACCGTCTACGACTTCTGCCATATCGGCCACGCCCGCGTCATGGTGGCCTTCGACGTGGTCACCCGCTGGCTGCGCCAGCGCGGCTATGATGTGACCTACGTGCGCAACATCACCGATATCGACGACAAGATCATCAAGCGCGCGCAGGAGAACGGCGAGCCGTTCGAGGCCCTGGTCGAGCGCATGATCAAAGCCATGCACGAGGACGAGGCGCGCTTGAGTGTGCTGCGCCCGGACATCGAGCCGCGCGCCACCGGCCATATCGCCGGCATGCACCAGATGATCCAGACCCTGATCGACAAGGGCTACGCCTACGCCCCGGGCAATGGCGACGTGTACTACCGCGTCGGCAAGTTCGAAGGCTACGGCAAACTGTCGCGCCGCAAGATCGACGAGCTGAAGATCGGCGCGCGCATCGAGGTCGACGAGATCAAGCAGGACCCATTGGACTTCGTCCTGTGGAAGGGCGCCAAGCCCGGCGAGCCGTGCTGGGATTCGCCCTGGGGCAAGGGCCGTCCGGGCTGGCACATCGAGTGCTCGGTGATGTCCACCTGCTGCCTGGGCGAGACCTTCGACATCCACGGCGGCGGCCCGGATTTGGTGTTCCCGCACCACGAGAACGAGATCGCGCAGAGCGAGGCGGCCACCGGCAAGCTCTACGCCAAGGCCTGGATGCACGCCGGCGCGGTGCGCGTGGACGGCGAGAAGATGTCCAAGAGCCTGGGCAACTTCTTCACCATCCGCGAAGTGCTGGAGAAGTACCACCCCGAGGTGGTGCGCTACCTGCTGGTGTCCAGCCACTACCGCAGCCCGATCAACTATTCCGAAGACAGCCTCAAGGAAGCCAAGGGCGCCCTGGAGCGCTTCTACAACGGCCTGAAGGGGTTGCCGGAAGTGGCACCTGCCGGCGGCGAGGAATTCGTCGAGCGTTTCGGTGCGGCGATGGATGACGACTTCAACTCGCCGGAAGCCTGCGCTGTGCTGTTCGAGATGATCCGCGAGGTCAACCGCCTGCGCGAGACTGATGTCCAGGCTGCCGCCGGCCTGGCCGCCCAGCTCAAGCAGCTGGCCTCCGTGCTCGGTGTGCTGCAGCTCGAGCCGGATGCCTTCCTGCAGGCCGGCGCCGCCGGTAAGGTCGACGCCGCCGAGGTCGAAGCGCTGATCGCCGCGCGCCTTGCGGCCCGCGCCGAGAAGAACTGGGCCGAGAGCGACCGCATCCGCGACCAGCTCACCGCCATGGGCGTGGTGCTGGAAGACGGCAAGGGCGGCACCAGCTGGCGCCTGGCCGAGTAACAGATTGCGCAGGTAACACGACAAGGGCCGCTTTCGAGCGGCCCTTGTCGTTTATGCCAGCGCCGCGCGGCGGCCGCGCTCCAGGTCGACGCTGGCCAGGATCAGCAGGCCGATGACGAAATAACTGCCGGTGATCAGCATCGCCAGGCGGTGGTCGCCGCCGCTCAGCCAGCTGGTCAGGCCGTAGGTCATGGGGCCGAGGATGGACGCCAGCTTGACCGCCTGGCCCCACAGGCCAAAGAACTCCGCCAGGCGCGTCGACGGCGCCAGTAGCCCGACTATGGCGCGCCCGGCCGACTGGCTGGCGCCCATGCACAGGCCAGCGAGGTTGGCGGCCAGCCAGAACAACAGCGGCCCCTGGGCCGCCCAGACCAGACCGACCATGGCGATCCAGCCCAGCAGGGTAAGGCTCAGGGTGGCGCGGTGGCCGATACGGTCCTGCAGCCAGCCGAACAGCACGGCGCCGATGGCGGCGGTGACGTTCACCGCGAAGATCAGTAGCAGGGTGTCCTGGGTGCTGAAGCCCATGACCTGGTCGGCATAGATGGCGGCCAGGGTGATCACCGCCGAGATGCCGGCCTGGTAGCACACGGTGCACAGCAAAAAACGCAGCAGGTCGCGGTAGCGCCCGGCCTCGCCCAGGGTATGGGCGAGGCGTGCCCAGGCCGCCCGTGCGCCGGTGGCGGC
>NZ_AVOF01000717.1:0-812 GCF_000465935.2 Pseudomonas sp. EGD-AK9 | reverse complement strand
CGAATGTGTTATCAAAGCATTTCAACATCGAAGTGACACCGGCTTTATTTTTCGGCTATTCGACTTTACAAGAATTGATCGGCTTTTTCTTAACCGATCATAAAGAGCTGATTGAAGCATTTTACCGGGATGATGCATCAGAAGCGCAAAAGCCCCCTGAAGCTTATGCAGCAATTCCTGTAGCTTTAGAACCAGAAACCAGTAAAAAAAGCATTCGGCAGGTTCACGATGAGCCTATTGCCATTATCGGCATGAGCGGCAGGTTCCCTCAAGCTGATTCGGTCCATGAGCTGTGGGATAATCTGAAAAACGGTAAATCGTGTATCTCTGACATCCCGGGCGAACGCCGGGACTGGGGGAGAGCTAACAGAGATCCAGAAAAAGCAGTGCCAAGGTGGGGTGCATTTTTGAAGGACATAGACCGGTTTGATCCGCTGTTTTTTCAAATATCGCCTAAAGAAGCCGAAAGCATGGACCCGCGCCAGCGCATTTTTCTAGAGGAAGCATGGCACACGTTTGAAGACGCCGGCTATATGGGAGATCGGATAAAAGGAAAATCCTGCGGTGTTTATGTAGGTGTGGAAGAAGGGGAATATGCGCATCTAACCGGAGATACGGATTACATTAACGGAACACAAAACGCCACATTGTCTGCGAGAATCGCATACGCATTGGATTTAAAAGGGCCTAATATGGCTTTGACAGCAGCATGTTCATCTGGACTGGTGGCGATTCACCAGGCATGTTCAGCTCTGCGTCATGGGGATTGTGAAATGGCTTTAGCCGGCGGCGTCAGCTTGAATATTTCTCAC
>NZ_AVOF01000716.1:0-814 GCF_000465935.2 Pseudomonas sp. EGD-AK9 | reverse complement strand
GCCTCACGGCCGCGCGCCGCCACCAGCGCCAGCGCGGCATCCGGGCTGAGGCCGTCGGCCAGGCTGGACAGCACCAGGGCGCTGGCGCTGTTGACGTTGAGCAGCGCCTCGCCCGGCAGAGCGCTGACGAAGGGCAGCAGGCGGCGGTAGTCGGCCTCGTCCATCTCCAGCAGCAGGCGCAGCTCGGAGACGTCGGCGAGCTGGCGGTTGGCCGCGCGATAAGGCGGCGCGGCCAGCAGATACTGGCCGTCCTCGGCGCCCTGGCCACCGCTGGGTTCGCCGTCGCCATCGAGCCAGTCGAGCAAGCGTTCGGCGTAGGGCTTGGCGATCTCCAGGCGCAGCAGCAGGCGGCGCAGGCGCAGCAGCGCCAGCTCGTCGGGCTGGCCCTGGCGCACCAGACTGTTGAGGTTGAAGCGGCCGCTGGGATCGACGATGCGCACGCGCAGCTCGCCGCCCTCGTCCAGCGCGAAGGGTGTCAGCGGCTGCGCCCAGGGTTCGCCCAGGTGATCGACCGGCTGGCGCGGATCGCCCTGGCGCAAGTCGCGCTGGAGGATGGCCTTGGCCAGCGTCTCGCCGCCCAGGGCGTAGTGCCAGGCCTGGCGCACGTGCAACTGGTTGGCGCTGCTGCGGATCGACAGCTGCTGGCGGGCGATCAGCCCGGCGCAGACCACGGTGACCAGCGCCACCACCAGCAGCACGGTGATCAGCGCCACGCCGCGTTGAGGTTTCATGGCTGCGGCTCCTCGGGCTCAACGGGGTCGCCCTCCCCCTCGCCGGGGGCGGGCACGGCGCTCTGCGGCGGCGCGTCCGGCAG
>NZ_AVOF01000715.1:0-822 GCF_000465935.2 Pseudomonas sp. EGD-AK9 | reverse complement strand
GCGCAGGGTGGCGGCCAGGGCATCGACCTCGCGCTGGCTGGCGTCGGCGAACACCTCGGCGGCCAGTTCGCCCTTGCTGCGAAAATGCCGGTACAGGCTGCCGGTGGCGATGCCGACGTCCTCGGCCAGCGCCTGCATGGTCAACGCAGCGAAGCCGCCATCGACCACCCGCTGCAGGGCACAGACGAGGATGCGTTGACGCAACGCCTGATCGCGGTCGAGCCGCGCTTCGCTGGGACGGTAGGCCATGGTCTGAATCCCGATTCACATGGCATCAGTGAATCAGGATTCAGACCATGGCTAAAGCGACGTTCCGGCCAAAACTGCGGCCGAACGGGCGTCAGAATGCAAGGCGCCCGCAGGAAAGCAGGCGCGCGGCGCCAGCAGGTTCAGGACGAGCTGGTGGTCAGCGAAGGGCTCGCCGGGCGGCACAGCACCCAGTCGTGCAGCAGCACGCGCAGCTCGTCGAACTTCACCGGCTTGGCCAGGTAGTCGCTCATGCCCGCGGCCAGGCAGCGTTCGCGGTCGCCGCTGTGGCTGTGCGCGGTGATCGCCAGCACCGGCAGCTCGGCGCAGCCCGGTAGGGCACGCAGCGCCCGGCAGGTGGCGAAGCCGTCCATCACCGGCATCTGGCAGTCGAGCAGTACCGCGTCCACCGTCTCGCTGCGCAGCAGTTCCAGGGCTTCGGCGCCGTTGTCGGCGGTGCGCACGCGGTAGCCGAGCTTGAGCAGCATGCCGCGGGTGACCAGCTGGTTGATCGCGTTGTCCTCGACGATCAGCACGCTGCACTGCTGCGCCAGGCGCTGCAGCGCGCCGCCCGGC
>NZ_AVOF01000714.1:0-822 GCF_000465935.2 Pseudomonas sp. EGD-AK9 | reverse complement strand
TTTCTTTGGTTACAGCTTCTTGAGATGTTTCTTCTTTCATTGTTTTTTCCTGTATATCCTTTTGTGTTGTTTCATTCTCCTTTTTGACGTCCGACTTTGTTTCTTTTTTAGGGACTGTCGGTTTTTCATCGCATTTTGCAAGCGTCATAGGCTCCGACCACTCAAATGTACTGCCGTTTGCCGGGTAGCCTGCCGGTTTATATACTTTAAATGCATAAATGCCGGGTTTCATTTTTTTCTTCGTCTCAATTTTATAAAGTGAATCGCTGATTTGATTGGAGACAAATCCTTTTTCGATCACGTTCCCATCCTTTAACGGTTTTCGGGCATTTTCAAGCTTATGAAGCTCCCACTTCCACTTTGATTTCTTAAGTTTCTCACCTGTATTTTCGAGCTCAGCAAATAAGGTGATAGGTGAGCATACAGTTCCTTTCGTATCCGTTTGATCTGATATGTGCAAATCACTTTGATCCCAGCGTTTATTATAATGGCAGTTTTTATCTGTATGCTGAAAGTCTTTACACGTTTGAAGTGAGACATCAAATGTTTCAATATCATGAAAAGCAGCGCTTGTATCATCGGAAAATTGTAAGCATACTGCGGCAGTCAGACTGAAAATGACTGAAAGCTGGAAGATTAGCAGAACTTTCAGTTTCGTCTTCGCCTTTTGCTGATTGTGAAACAATCGAAACATATCTTACCTCCTGTAAAACACTGTAACTTGATATGACAATCGTTCTTTTTAAAGAACTACACAAGTAGAGTATAATCAACGATTTATAGATTTAAAAACACCAAAATCACTCATTTTGTTCGTTTAAA
>NZ_AVOF01000713.1:0-825 GCF_000465935.2 Pseudomonas sp. EGD-AK9 | reverse complement strand
ACGGATCACCTCAACGCGCAAACACAGCGAAGCGTCCCTGCCCGAGTTCTGTCACTCCTTTTTTGTCTCAGCTTAGCCAAGCAGGCCGCCGCACAGGCCGCCGTCAGTCGCTGCGGCCACGTTCGGCCGGGCGCCGGGCGCCGGCCACCAGCTTGTCCACCAGCTTGGCGGCGGCGGCCATGCCGAAGCTGGCGGTGACCATCATCACCGCGCCGAAACCGCCGGCGCAGTCCAGCTTGACCCCTTCGCCGACGAAGCCCTTGGCCTGGCACACCGTGCCGTCCGGCTTGGGATAGCGCAGCTGCTCGGTGGAGAACACGCAGGGCACGCTGTAGGTACGCCCCGGCGTGCGCGAGAAACCGTAGTCGCGGCGCAGGGTGCTGCGCACCTTGGCCGCCAGCGGGTCGTTGAAGGTCTTGTTGAGGTCGGCGAGCTGGATCTGCGTCGGGTCGACCTGGCCGCCGGCGCCGCCGGTGGTGACGATCTGGATCTTGCGCCGCTTGCACCAGGCGATCAGCGCGGCCTTGGCCGGCACGCTGTCGATGCAGTCGATCACCCCGTCGAGCTGCTCGGTGATGTACTCGGCCATGGTCTCGCGGGTGACGAAATCGGCCACCGCGTGCACCACGCAGGCCGGGTTGATGGCGCGAATGCGCGCGGCCATCTCCTCGACCTTGGCCTTGCCCACCGCGCCCTCGACGGCGTGCACCTGGCGATTGGTGTTGGTGATGCAGACGTCGTCCAGGTCGAACAGCGAGATCTCGCCGACGCCCGAGCGCGCCAGCGCCTCGGCCGCCCAGGAGCCGACGCCGCCGATGCCGACCA
>NZ_AVOF01000712.1:0-825 GCF_000465935.2 Pseudomonas sp. EGD-AK9 | reverse complement strand
GCTGGCGCTGACCCTCGAGGCGCCGGAAAAGATGCGACCCAAGCAGCCGCTGAAGGTCAAGGTCAGTGCGCGCAACGCCGACGGCAGCATCCCCGAGAAAGTGCGGGTGCTGGTCGCCGCGGTGGATGTGGGCATCCTCAATATCACCGATTACGCCACCCCCGATCCCTTCGCCAGTTTCTTCGGGCGCAAGGCCTACGGCGCCGATCAGTTGGACGTCTACGGCCAGCTGATCGAGGGGCAGGGCCGCCTGGCCAGTCTGGCCTTCGGCGGCGACGCCGGCCTGGCCGCCGGCGGCAAGCGCCCGGACACCAGCGTGCTGATCGTCGCCCTGCAGAGCGAAGCGCTGCAGCTCAGCGAGCAGGGCGAGGGCGAAGTCAGCCTGGATATTCCCGACTTCAACGGCGAGCTGCGCCTGATGGCGCAGGCCTGGAGCGACGAGCGCTTCGGCATGGCCGAGGCCAAGACGCTGGTCGCCGCGCCGCTGATCGCCGAGCTGTCGATGCCGCGCTTTCTCGCTGGCGGCGACGAAACCAGCCTGGCGCTGGATTTGACCAACCTCTCCGGCGCCGAGCAGCAGCTCGACGTGCGGGTGGACGTGGATGGCCAGCTGCGCCTGCTGCAGCGCGGCGAGGCGCCGATCCAGCTGGCCGACGGCCAGCGCACCACCCTGCGTATCCCGGTGCGCGCCGAGGGCGGCCTGGGCCAGGGGCGTATCCATGTCGAGGTGCAGGGTCTGGCGCTGCCGGGTGAGGAACTCGGCGACTTCAGCCGCGAATGGACCCTGGGCATTCGCCCGGCCTATCCGGCGCAGCTGCGGCATTT
>NZ_AVOF01000711.1:0-826 GCF_000465935.2 Pseudomonas sp. EGD-AK9 | reverse complement strand
CTATGAATATAGCAAACTCAATGTCTCAGGCCTCGCGCTGGTCATCGCGAATACGAACAAAAAAAGAACATTGGCTGACTCAAGCTATAATACGAGACGCCAAGAATGCAATGATGCATTGCTTGATCTGAAAAAAGGCCTCGATATTGCAGCACTGGGCGACATCAAGCCTTCTGATTTCGATGCGCATTCCAGCCTGATCCAAAATGAAACGAACAGACGCCGGGCAAAGCACGCTGTATACGAAAATCATCGTGCTATTAAGACGGCTCATATGTTCAAAGAGAACAATATAGATGAAATCGGGCAGTTAATGAAGGAATCCCACCTTTCATTGAAGGATGACTATGAAGTAACATGCCCTGAACTTGATGAGCTTGTGTTTGCGGCATGGGATCACGAAGGTGTAATTGGATCAAGAATGACGGGAGCAGGCTTTGGCGGCTGCACCATCAGCATTGTAAAAGATGAGTTCGTTGATGATTTTATTCAGAAGGTTGGAGACAGATATCAAGAAAAAACAGGGCTCCGAGCGGACTTTTATGTCGCGGATATCGGAGAGGGAGCGAGAGAACTAAAGGGGGAGTGACATATGAGTATTATTGAACATCTGGAACAGCTGCTTGAGTATGGCCTGGAACGAAAATTGATTTCGATCTGGGATCGGGAATATACGAGAAACCGTCTTTATGAAGCGCTGGGCATCACACATCCCGAGCCGAACTCCAGCACCAGCATCAAGCAGTCACAAAGCCTGCCGGACTTGCTAGCTCCCATCTATAAATGGGCTGCCGAAACCGGCCGAATGGAAGCGGATACAGATACG
>NZ_AVOF01000710.1:0-827 GCF_000465935.2 Pseudomonas sp. EGD-AK9 | reverse complement strand
TTAAAACAGCGGAAATGATTTCAGAAGTCCGTAAAGAAAAGCAGCAAGGACATCCGGATGAAAAAGAAATTCTCCCAGGAGCAAGAGGAGCGGAGCAAAACGGCATTCGCTTGCACAGCGTCCGTCTTCCGGGACTGATCGCGCATCAGGAGGTCATGTTCGGCATGGATGGCCAAACGCTTCAGATACGCCATGATTCTTATAACCGGGCTTCTTTCATGTCAGGCGTTAAACTGTCAGTCGAACAAGTCATGAAGATTGATCAGCTTGTGTACGGTTTAGAAAATATCATTGATTAGACGGGGGGATAAACAATGAAAATTGCTTTGATCGCGCATGACAAGAAAAAACAGGATATGGTTCAATTTACGACTGCCTATCGGGATATTTTAAAGAATCATGATCTATACGCAACCGGAACCACAGGGTTGAAAATTCAAGAGACGACAGGTCTTAAAATTGAACGTTTTCAATCCGGCCCTTTAGGGGGAGACCAGCAAATCGGTGCACTGATCGCTGCCAATGCACTCGATCTTGTCATTTTTTTGCGCGACCCGCTGACCGCGCAGCCGCATGAACCGGATGTCTCGGCATTAATCCGGTTATGTGATGTGTATTCCATTCCGCTCGCCACAAATATGGGTACTGCGGTAATTCTCGTCCGCACACTTGATGAAGGTGTTTTCGAATTCCGTGACCTTCTTCGGGGAGAAGAGCCGAATGTATAATGCTGACGTTCTTGCTTTTGGCGCCCACAGTGATGATGTCGAGATCGGAATGGGCGGCACAATAGCGAAGTTTGTCAAACAGGAAAAAAAAGTAATGAT
>NZ_AVOF01000709.1:0-833 GCF_000465935.2 Pseudomonas sp. EGD-AK9 | reverse complement strand
CGCCCGGTACCTGAATCAGAGCAGGCTGTCACTGACATTTATTGCAAAAGTGACGGCAGATATGGATCGTCTTCAGGACCATGTTGACGTGAGTTTATCAGTGCTTGATTAACATGTGGTAAAGAATGCTTTGCCCATGTGTGTATTTTTTGGACTGAATGGTCTGGAAATAAAAAAAGAGGTGATGATGAATGTTGATGAATGAATTTGAAAAAGCATGTGAAACATTGAGAAAGTTTATGGCTTATATGCTTGAGAAGGACATGAAGAGCTGGATGGAGCTTTGGGATGAGAATGCTGTATTTGAGTTTCCTTATGCGCCGGAGGGATCACCAAAAAGAATAGAAGGAAAAGCGGCCATTTACAACTATATTAAGGATTATCCTAAGCAGATCCATCTTTCTTCATTTACCACTCCGACAGTGTACCGTTCAGCAGACTCGAATACGGTGATTGCGGAGTTTCAATGTGACGGCCATGTGATTGAGACTGGACTGCCTTATCGCCAAAGCTATATCAGTGTCATCGAAACGAGAGACGGCCGCATTGTGCGTTATAGGGATTATTGGAATCCGCTTGTTGTAAAAGAGGCCTTTGGAGGATCATTTTTGCAAACAGAGGAGAGTGGGAAATGATGAAACAGAATCCGATTTTAATCACGGGCGGGACTGGCACAGTCGGCAGCCGAATCGCCAGCCGTTTAATAAAGCTGGGATACAGAGTGCGTATTGCAAGCCGAAAAAAGGGCGCGCTTGCAAGTGCGGAGCATGTGTATTTTGATTGGAAGGATGCCTCCAGTTTTACGCCTGCTCTAGAACAGGTAAAAGACATCT
>NZ_AVOF01000708.1:0-834 GCF_000465935.2 Pseudomonas sp. EGD-AK9 | reverse complement strand
TGCTTATGTGAATGATAAAGGCGTGTGTATGTCCGTTTTTCGCAAATCATCTCTTGAAGCGAATCCATCAGCAACCCCCTTCCTTTGGTCATCTTTTAATCCGGTAATGGTGTTCCGATATAGGCGAAAATCCGATCTTTTCATATAAAGAAACTGCCGCCAGATTGTCTTTCATCACTTGTAAAAACATGCGTTCCGCTCCGTTGTTTTTTGCCCATTCAGTCAACACCCTGATCACTTGGGTTCCTGCCCCTTTTCCTCTGTGCTCCTCAGCTACAACGATATTACTAAGTCCGCCATAACCATCAATGACAGAAACCGTGCCAAGCGCTGTCAGGCTTTCTTTGTCATACATCTTGAAAAAAGTTTTACACGGCGGCATGCGTTCGAAAATGTGTTTGTAACCTTTGTGACGCTCGGGTGAAAACCCTTCTAATTGAATAAATTCATCTATCCAAACAGATGATGGCTCTTGTTCCCACTTGTATGTAAATCGGCTGTTGTCATTTGTTCGGCTCATAATTGACCGGCACAACGCTGTCATCTGGAAGCACTCGTCTACCTTTTCATAACGGCTGTCTGCCAATGCGTCATCAAGCCCTTTCGGTGATGCGTTGCTAATATGAAAACAAACAGGTAAGCCTAAACTTTGATAAAAAAGTTCAGCCTCTAGCTGAAAATCCCCTTCTGGCATATCCGCAGACGTCCATACGCTATTTGCCCTTTTGGTTACGCCAAAATTCGCTCTGAGAAGCCATTGCCCTATGCTTTTTTGAAAATAAGCCGGCCATGAAGCTGCCGCTAACCGTTCAATCTTGTGAATGTCATCCATTG
>NZ_AVOF01000707.1:0-15729 GCF_000465935.2 Pseudomonas sp. EGD-AK9 | reverse complement strand
GGATGTGCTCGCGGGTTTGCGGCATGGGGCCGTCGGCAGCCGAGCAGACCAGGATCGCGCCGTCCATCTGGGCAGCACCGGTGATCATGTTCTTCACGTAGTCGGCGTGGCCCGGGCAGTCAACGTGCGCGTAGTGACGAATGTTGGAGTCGTACTCGACGTGCGCGGTATTGATGGTGATACCACGAGCCTTTTCTTCCGGGGCGCTGTCGATCTTGTCGAAATCAACGCGAGCGGAACCGAAAACCTCGGAGCACACACGGGTCAGAGCAGCGGTCAGAGTGGTTTTACCGTGGTCAACGTGACCGATGGTGCCGACGTTGACGTGCGGTTTGTTACGTTCAAATTTTTCTTTAGCCACGACAGTGAACCTCTTGCCTAAAGGGCTGGATTAGCCTTGTTTTTTAACCAGTGCTTCGACGATGTTCGCCGGAGCTTCGGAGTACTTGGAGAATTCCATGGAGTAGCTCGCGCGACCCTGGGACATGGAACGGACGTCGGTCGCATAACCGAACATCTCGCCCAGCGGAACCTCAGCACGGATCACTTTGCCCGATACCGAATCTTCCATACCCTGGATCAGACCACGACGACGGTTCAGGTCACCCATCACGTCACCCATGTAGTCCTCAGGCGTTACAACTTCAACCTTCATGATCGGCTCAAGCACAACACCGCCGCCCTTCTGAGCGAGCTGCTTGGTCGCCATGGAAGCCGCCACCTTGAACGCCATCTCGTTGGAGTCGACGTCGTGGTAGGAACCATCGAATACGGTCGCCTTCAGGCCGATCAGCGGATAGCCGGCGACGACGCCGTTCTTCATCTGCTCTTCGATACCCTTCTGGATCGCCGGGATGTATTCCTTCGGAACCACACCACCCACAACTTCGTTGTGGAACTCCAGACCCTCTTGACCCTCGTCAGCCGGGGCAAAGCGGATCCAGCAGTGGCCGAACTGGCCACGACCACCGGACTGGCGAACGAACTTGCCTTCGATCTCGCAGCTCTTGGTGATTTTTTCGCGGTAGGAAACCTGCGGCTTGCCGATGTTCGCCTCGACGTTGAACTCGCGACGCATACGGTCGACGAGGATGTCCAGGTGCAGCTCGCCCATGCCAGAGATGATGGTCTGGCCAGTTTCTTCGTCGGTCTTGACGCGGAACGACGGGTCTTCCTGGGCCAGCTTGCCCAGTGCGATACCCATCTTCTCCTGGTCAGCCTTGGTCTTCGGCTCTACGGCAACCGAGATTACCGGCTCCGGGAAGTCCATACGCTCGAGGATGATCTGCTTGTCGAGGTCGCACAGGGTGTCACCGGTGGTGACGTCCTTCATACCGATCAGGGCCGCGATGTCGCCAGCGCGCACTTCCTTGATCTCGTCACGCTGGTTGGCGTGCATCTGCACCATACGACCAACGCGCTCTTTCTTGCCCTTGACCGAGTTGATCACCGAGTCGCCGGAGGTCAGAACGCCCGAGTAGACGCGAACGAAGGTCAGGGTACCGACGAACGGGTCAGTGGCGATCTTGAACGCCAGCGCCGAGAACGGCTCGGCATCGTCGGCATGACGCTCGTCGTAGTCGGCGTCGGTCAGCTCGTCCTTCGGCTTGTCGATGACATCCGGGTGGATGCCCTTGATCGCCGGGATCTCGGTCGGAGCAGGCAGGTAGTCGATGACGGCGTCGAGAACCAGGGGCACGCCCTTATTCTTGAAGGAAGAACCGCAAACGGCCGGAACGATCTCACCAGCCAGGGTGCGCGCACGCAGACCGGCCTTGATTTCCTCGGCGCTCAACTCGCCGCCTTCCAGGTACTTGTTCATCAGCTCTTCGTTGGCTTCGGCGGCGGCTTCGATCATGTTCGAACGCCACTCCTCAGCCAGATCCTGGAGCTCGGCCGGGATCTCTTCCTCGCGATAGGAAGTACCCTTGTCGTCCTCGTTCCAGTAGATCGCCTTCATCTTGATCAGGTCGACCTGACCTTCGAAGTTGTCTTCCGCACCGATGGCCAGCTGGACCGGAACCGGGGTGTGACCCAGGCGGTTCTTGATCTGACCGATGACGCGCAGGAAGTTGGCGCCGGCACGGTCCATCTTGTTCACGTAAACCACACGCGGAACGCCGTACTTGTTGGCCTGACGCCATACGGTTTCGGACTGCGGCTCAACGCCGGAGGTACCGCAGAACACCACGACCGCACCGTCGAGCACGCGCAGCGAACGCTCTACTTCGATGGTGAAGTCGACGTGGCCGGGGGTATCGATCACGTTGACGCGGTACTTGTCGTACTGGCCCTTGGAGCCCTGCCAGAAGGTGGTCACGGCAGCGGAGGTAATGGTGATACCGCGCTCCTGCTCCTGCACCATCCAGTCGGTGGTCGCAGCGCCGTCATGCACCTCGCCCATCTTGTGGCTCAGACCCGTGTAGAACAGGATCCGCTCGGTAGTGGTAGTCTTGCCCGCGTCAACGTGGGCACAGATACCGATGTTACGGTAGCGGTTAATTGCTGTATTACGAGCCATAAAGCCCTCGCAAAGTTAGTGGAGCCGGAATTAGAAGCGGTAGTGCGAGAAAGCCTTGTTGGCCTCGGCCATACGGTGCACGTCTTCACGCTTCTTGACAGCAGCGCCTTTGCCTTCAGCAGCATCCAGCAGCTCGCCAGCCAGACGCAGAGCCATGGACTTCTCACCGCGCTTGCGCGCGTAGTCCACCAGCCAGCGCATAGCCAGGGCGTTACGACGGGACGGGCGAACTTCGACCGGAACCTGGTAGGTAGCACCGCCGACACGGCGGGACTTGACTTCGACCAGCGGAGCGATGGCGTCGAGAGCTTTCTCGAAGATCTCCAGGGGATCGGTGTTCTTGCGCGCCTTGACAGTGTCCAGGGCACCGTAAACGATGCGCTCAGCCACGGCCTTCTTGCCGCTTTCCATCACGTGGTTCATGAATTTAGCGAGGATCTGGCTTCCGTATTTCGGATCGTCCAGGATCTCACGCTTTGCTGCTACACGACGTCTTGGCATTGATAAGCCCTCAAACGGTCTTCAGGTTAGCCCGGGACTGACGGCATTCGCCGCGCCCGACCTTACTCTTATCGACTCAACTAAATAAAAAGATCAGGCGGCCTTATTTCGGACGCTTGGTACCGTACTTGGAACGACCCTGCTTACGGTCTTTGACGCCGGAGGTATCCAGCGAACCGCGCACGGTGTGGTAACGCACACCCGGAAGGTCCTTTACACGACCGCCACGGATCAGCACCACACTGTGCTCTTGCAGGTTGTGGCCTTCACCGCCGATGTACGAGGAAACCTCGAAACCGTTGGTCAGACGCACGCGGCATACTTTACGCAGTGCCGAGTTAGGTTTTTTCGGCGTGGTGGTGTACACGCGGGTGCACACGCCACGACGTTGCGGGCAGTTCTGCAGCGCAGGCACGTCGGATTTCTCGACGATGCGCTTACGCGGCTGACGTACCAGCTGGTTGATAGTTGCCATCTACTAGCTCCACTGTTGTCTTTCGACGCTATTTAGCTACACACAAATAAAGATGGCAGAGCCAAGCGCCCTGCCAAATTTAGGGGTGCATGAGTCTAAAGAGACTCAACGCCCCAGTCAAGGCAAAGCCCCGCCGGCGAACCGGCGGGGCCTCGACTCAATTGCCGCTGGAGTTCAGCGCTTCGGTCAGTGCGGCTTCCACCTCACTGGCGCTGACCCGTACCGGCTTGTCGGCTTCACGCTTGCGCTTGCGCTCGCTGTGATAGGCCAGACCGGTACCAGCCGGGATCAGACGACCCACGACCACGTTTTCCTTCAGGCCGCGCAGGTAGTCGCGCTTGCCGGTAACCGCCGCTTCGGTGAGGACGCGGGTGGTTTCCTGGAACGATGCCGCCGAGATGAACGACTCGGTGGACAGCGACGCCTTGGTGATACCCAGCAGTACGCGGGTGTACTTGGCGACGAACTTGTCCTCTTCAGCCAGGCGCTCGTTCTCGCCCAGCACCGCGGTCAGTTCCATCTGGTCGCCCTTGATGAAGCTGGAATCGCCCGACTCGCTCACTTCGACCTTGCGCAGCATCTGGCGCAGGATGGTCTCGATGTGCTTGTCGTTGATCTTCACGCCCTGCAGGCGGTACACGTCCTGGATCTCGTTGACGATGTACTTGGCCAGCGCGCTGACGCCCAGCAGACGCAGGATGTCGTGCGGATCGCTCGGACCGTCGGAGATGACTTCGCCCTTGTTCACCTGTTCGCCTTCGAACACGTTCAGGTGACGCCACTTCGGAATCAGCTCCTCGTACGGATCGCTGCCATCGGTCGGGGTGATGACCAGACGGCGCTTGCCCTTGGTCTCCTTGCCGAAGCTGATGGTGCCGCTGATTTCCGCCAGGATCGAAGCTTCCTTCGGACGACGGGCTTCGAACAGGTCGGCAACGCGCGGCAGACCACCGGTGATGTCACGGGTCTTCGAGGTTTCCTGCGGGATACGGGCGATAACGTCACCGACCGCGATCTGCGCACCGTCGGCCACACCGACCAGGGCGTTGGCCGGCAGGAAGTACTGGGCGGGAACGTCGGTACCCGGCAGCAGCAGCTCCTTGCCATTGGCGTCGACCAGCTTGATGGCCGGACGAATGTCCTTGCCGGCAGCCGGACGATCCTTCGGATCGAGCACTTCGATGTTGGTCAGACCAGTCAGTTCGTCGGTCTGGCGCTTGATGGTGATGCCCTCCTCCATGCCGACGAAGGTCACGGTACCCTTCATTTCGGTCACGATCGGGTGGGTGTGCGGGTCCCACTTGGCGACGATGGCGCCAGCGTCGACCTTGTCGCCTTCCTTCACCGAAATCACCGCACCGTAGGGCAGCTTGTAGCGCTCGCGCTCGCGACCGAACTCGTCGGCAATCGCCAGCTCGCCGGAACGCGACACCGCGACCAGGTTGCCGTCGAGACGCTCGACGTGCTTGAGGTTGTGCAGACGAATCGCACCGCCGTTCTTCACCTGGACGCTGTCGGCCGCCGAAGTCCGGCTGGCCGCACCACCGATGTGGAAGGTACGCATGGTCAGCTGGGTACCCGGCTCACCGATGGACTGGGCGGCGATGACGCCGACCGCTTCACCGATGTTGACCTGGTGACCGCGAGCCAGGTCGCGACCGTAGCACTTGGCGCAGATGCCGTAGCGGGTTTCGCAGGTGATCGGCGAACGCACCACCACTTCGTCGACGCTGTTGAGCTCGATGAACTCGACCCACTGCTCGTCGATCAGGGTGCCGGCCGGCACGATGACGTCCTCGGTGCCCGGCTTGAACACGTCCTTGGCGATCACTCGGCCCAGTACGCGCTCGCCCAGCGGCTCGACCACGTCGCCGCCTTCGATGTGCGGGGTCATCAGCAGGCCGTGTTCGGTGCCGCAATCGATCTCGGTCACCACCAGGTCCTGGGCCACGTCGACCAGACGACGGGTCAGGTAACCGGAGTTCGCGGTCTTCAGTGCGGTATCCGCCAGACCCTTACGCGCACCGTGGGTGGAGATGAAGTACTGCAGAACCGACAGACCTTCGCGGAAGTTCGCGGTGATCGGCGTTTCGATGATGGAGCCGTCCGGCTTGGCCATCAGGCCACGCATACCGGCCAGCTGACGGATCTGGGCGGCGCTACCACGCGCACCGGAGTCCGCCATCATGTACATGGAGTTGAAGGACTCCTGCTCGACGGTCTTGCCTTCGCGATCGACCACCGGCTCTTTCGAAAGGTTGGCCATCATCGCCTTGGAGACTTCGTCGTTGGCCTTCGACCAGAGGTCGATCACCTTGTTGTACTTCTCGCCCTGGGTGACCAGGCCGGAGGCGTACTGCGACTCGATTTCCTTCACTTCCTCGGTGGCGGCGTCGATGATGCGCGCCTTCTCGTCCGGGATGACGAAGTCGTTCACGCCGATCGACACACCGGAGATGGTCGAGTAGGCGAAACCGGTGTACATCAGCTGGTCGGCGAAGATGACGGTGTCCTTCAGACCCACGGTGCGATAGCACTGGTTGATCAGCTTGGAGATCGCCTTCTTCTTCATCGACTGGTTGACCACGTCATAGGACAGGCCGGCCGGGACGATCTGGAACAGCAGCGCGCGGCCGACGGTGGTGTCGACGATGCGGGTGTTCTTGGTGATCGAGCCGTCCTTTTCCTTGATGGTCTCGTTGATGCGCACTTTCACCCGGGCGTGCAGGGACGCTTCGCCGGCGCGGAACACACGGTCGACTTCCTGCAGGTCGGCGAACACGCGACCTTCGCCCTTGGCGTTCACCGCCTCACGGGTCATGTAGTACAGACCCAGTACCACGTCCTGCGACGGCACGATGATCGGCTCGCCGTTGGCGGGCGAGAGGATGTTGTTGGTCGACATCATCAGTGCGCGTGCTTCGAGCTGGGCTTCCAGGGTCAGCGGCACGTGAACGGCCATCTGGTCACCGTCGAAGTCGGCGTTGTACGCGGCGCAGACCAGCGGGTGCAGCTGGATCGCCTTACCTTCGATCAGGACCGGCTCGAACGCCTGGATACCCAGACGGTGCAGGGTCGGCGCGCGGTTGAGCAGGACGGGGTGTTCGCGGATCACTTCAGCGAGCACGTCCCACACTTCCGGCAGCTCGCGCTCGACCATCTTCTTGGCGGCCTTGATGGTGGTCGCCAGACCACGCATTTCCAGCTTGCCGAAAATGAACGGCTTGAACAGCTCCAGGGCCATCTTCTTCGGCAGACCGCACTGGTGCAGACGCAGGGTCGGGCCCACGGTAATCACGGAACGACCGGAGTAGTCCACGCGCTTACCGAGCAGGTTCTGACGGAAGCGACCTTGCTTACCCTTGATCATGTCGGCCAGCGACTTCAGCGGGCGCTTGTTCGAGCCGGTGATGGCGCGACCGCGACGGCCGTTGTCGAGCAGGGCGTCGACCGCCTCCTGCAGCATGCGCTTTTCGTTGCGCACGATGATGTCCGGGGCGGACAGGTCGAGCAGGCGCTTGAGACGGTTGTTACGGTTGATCACGCGACGGTACAGATCGTTCAGGTCGGAGGTCGCGAAGCGGCCACCATCGAGCGGTACCAGCGGACGCAGATCCGGCGGCAGCACGGGCAGAACGGTCAGCACCATCCACTCCGGCAGGTTGCCGGAGTCCTTGAAGGCTTCCATCAGCTTCAGGCGCTTGGACAGCTTCTTGATCTTGGTCTCGGAGTTGGTCTGCGGAATCTCTTCGCGCAGACGGCCGATCTCGTGATCCAGGTCGATGGCGTGCAGCAGCTCGCGCACGGCCTCGGCGCCCATGCGCGCGTCGAAGTCGTCACCAAACTCTTCGAGGGCTTCGAAGTACTGTTCGTCGTTCAGCAGCTGGCCTTTCTCCAGGGTGGTCATGCCCGGATCGATCACGACGTAGCTCTCGAAATAGAGCACGCGCTCGATATCACGCAGGGTCATGTCCATCAGCAGGCCGATACGCGACGGCAGCGACTTCAGGAACCAGATGTGAGCGACCGGCGAGGCCAGTTCGATGTGCGCCATGCGCTCACGACGAACCTTGGCCAGGGCCACTTCCACGCCGCACTTCTCGCAGATCACGCCGCGATGCTTCAAGCGCTTGTACTTGCCGCACAGGCACTCGTAATCCTTGACCGGGCCAAAGATCTTGGCGCAGAACAGGCCGTCACGCTCAGGCTTGAACGTACGGTAGTTGATGGTTTCCGGTTTTTTTACTTCACCGAACGACCACGAACGGATCATCTCGGGCGAGGCCAATCCGATACGGATGGCGTCGAACTCTTCGATCTGACCCTGGTTTTTCAGCAGATTCAGTAGGTCTTTCAAGGCCTTTCCTCCTGGCGGAGCAGGGAGTGGGCTAACCGCCCCACTCCCGTCGCGTCACGTGTTATTCGGTTTCCAGATCGATGTCGATGCCGAGCGAACGGATCTCTTTGATCAGCACGTTGAAGGACTCGGGCATGCCCGGCTCCATACGGTGATCGCCATCCACGATGTTCTTGTACATCTTGGTACGGCCGTTCACGTCGTCCGACTTCACGGTCAGCATTTCCTGCAGGGTGTAGGCGGCGCCGTAGGCTTCCAGCGCCCAGACCTCCATCTCCCCGAAGCGCTGACCACCGAACTGCGCCTTACCACCCAGCGGCTGCTGGGTAACCAGGCTGTAGGAACCAGTGGAACGCGCGTGCATCTTGTCGTCCACCAGGTGGTTCAGTTTGAGCATGTACATGTAGCCGACGGTGGTCGGGCGCTCGAACTGGTTGCCGGTGCGACCGTCGAACAGGCGCATCTGGCCGCTTTCCGGCAGGTCGGCCAGCTTCAGCATGGCCTTGATCTCGCTTTCCTTGGCGCCGTCGAACACCGGGGTGGCCATCGGCACACCGCCTTTGAGGTTCTTCGCCAGCTCGAGGATTTCGCTATCGGACAGCTCGTCGAGGTTTTCCTGACGACCGCCGATCTCGTTGTAGATCTCCTGCAGGAACTTGCGCAGTTCGGCGATCTTGCGCTGCTCTTCGAGCATGCGGTTGATCTTCTCACCCAGGCCCTTGGCCGCGAGCCCCAGGTGGGTTTCGAGGATCTGACCGACGTTCATACGCGAAGGTACACCCAGCGGGTTGAGGACGATGTCGACCGGGGTGCCATTGGCGTCGTGCGGCATGTCTTCGACCGGCATGATCACCGAGACCACACCCTTGTTACCGTGACGACCGGCCATCTTGTCGCCCGGCTGGATGCGGCGGCGGATGGCCAGGTAGACCTTGACGATCTTCAGCACGCCCGGCGCCAGATCGTCGCCCTGCTGCAGCTTGCGCTTCTTGTCTTCGAACTTGTCGTCGAGCAGCTGACGGCGGTCGGAGATGTAGGCCTGGGCCTTCTCCAACTGCTCGTTCAGGGCGTCGTCGGCCATGCGCAGCTTGAACCACTGGCCACGCTCGAGGCCGTCGAGGAACTCGTCGGTGATCGCGGTGCCCTTCTTCAGGCCGGCGCCGCCTTCGGCGATGGCGCCGACCAGGGCGGAGCGCAGACGCTCGAAGGTGGCGCCTTCGACGATGCGGAACTCTTCGTTGAGGTCCTTGCGGATCTCGTCGAGCTGCATCTTCTCGATCGACAGGGCGCGCGAGTCGCGCTCGACGCCGTCGCGGGTGAAGACCTGGACGTCGATGACGGTGCCCTTGGTGCCGGTCGGCACACGCAGGGAGGTGTCCTTCACATCGGACGCCTTCTCACCGAAGATCGCGCGCAGCAGCTTCTCTTCCGGCGTCAGCTGGGTCTCGCCTTTCGGGGTGACCTTACCGACCAGGATGTCGCCCGGGCCGACTTCGGCACCGACGTAGACGATACCGGCCTCGTCCAGCTTGTTCAGTGCAGCTTCACCGACGTTCGGGATGTCCGAGGAGATTTCCTCTGGGCCGAGCTTGGTGTCGCGCGCCACACAGGTCAGTTCCTGGATGTGGATGGTGGTGAAGCGGTCTTCCTGCACCACGCGCTCGGACAGGCAGATGGAGTCTTCGAAGTTGAAGCCGTTCCACGGCATGAACGCCACGCGCATGTTCTGACCCAGCGCCAGTTCACCCATGTCGGTGGACGGGCCGTCGGCCATGATGTCGCTGCGCGCCACCTTGTCACCCTTGCTCACCAGCGGACGCTGGTTGATGCAGGTGTTCTGGTTGGAGCGGGTGTACTTGGTCAGGTTGTAGATGTCGACACCGGCTTCACCAGTCTCGACTTCGTCATCGTTGACCCGAACCACGATACGGCTGGCATCGACCGAGTCGATCACCCCGCCACGACGGGCCACGACGCAGACGCCGGAGTCACGGGCGACGTTGCGCTCCATGCCGGTACCGACCAGCGGCTTGTCGGCACGCAGGGTCGGCACGGCCTGACGCTGCATGTTCGACCCCATCAGTGCACGGTTGGCGTCGTCGTGCTCGAGGAACGGAATCAGCGAGGCAGCGACGGAAACGACCTGCTTCGGCGACACGTCCATCAGGGTGACGTCTTCCGGCGCCTTGACGGTGAACTCGTTGAGGTGACGCACGGCCACCAGCTCGTCGACCAGCATGCCCTTGTCGTTCATGGTCGCCGAGGCCTGGGCGATCACGTGATCGGCCTCTTCGATGGCGGACAGGAACACGATCTCGTCGGTGACCAGACCGGCCTTGACCACGCGGTACGGGCTCTCGAGGAAGCCGTACTGGTTGGTGCGGGCGTAGGCGGCCAGCGAGTTGATCAGACCGATGTTCGGACCTTCAGGGGTTTCGATCGGGCACACGCGACCGTAGTGGGTCGGGTGTACGTCGCGCACTTCGAAGCCGGCGCGCTCGCGGGTCAGACCGCCCGGGCCGAGTGCGGAGACGCGGCGCTTGTGGGTGATCTCGGAGAGCGGGTTGTTCTGATCCATGAACTGCGAGAGCTGGCTGGAACCGAAGAACTCCTTCACCGCCGCCGCGACCGGCTTGGCGTTGATCAGGTCCTGCGGCATCAGGCCTTCGCTTTCGGCCATCGACAGGCGTTCCTTGACCGCGCGCTCGACGCGCACCAGGCCAACGCGGAACTGGTTCTCGGCCATCTCACCGACGCAACGCACGCGACGGTTACCCAGGTGGTCGATGTCGTCGACGATACCCTTGCCATTACGGATGTCGACCAGGGTCTTCAGTACGGCAACGATGTCTTCCTTGCTCAGCACGCCCGAACCTTCGATCTCGGTACGCCCGATACGACGGTTGAACTTCATGCGGCCGACGGCGGACAGGTCGTAACGCTCGGCGCTGAAGAACAGGTTGTTGAACAGGGTCTCGGCAGCGTCCTTGGTCGGCGGCTCGCCGGGACGCATCATGCGATAGATCTCGACCAGCGCTTCCAACTGATTGGTGGTGCTGTCGATCTTCAGCGTGTCGCTGATGAACGGACCGCAATCGATGTCGTTGGTGTACAGGGTCTCGAAACGCACCACCTGCGCCTTGGCCATCTTGACCAGCAGGTCGGCGGTCAGCTCGGTGTTGCACTCGGCGATGATCTCGCCGGTAGCCGGGTGCACGATGGCCTTGGCGGTAGTGCGGCCAATGACGTAATCGAGCGGAACTTCCAGCTCCTTGATGCCAGCCTTGTCCAGCTGGTTGATGTGGCGAGCCGTGATACGACGGCCCTGCTCGACGATCACCTTGCCGCTGCCGTCCTTGATATCGAGGACCGCGACTTCACCGCGCAGACGCTGCGGCACCAGCTCCAGGCTCAGGTTCTCGCCCTTAACGTGGAACACGTTGGTGTCGTAGAAGGCATCCAGCACCTCTTCGGTGCTGTAGCCGAGCGCGCGCAGCAGGACGGACGCCGGCAGCTTGCGGCGACGGTCGATACGCACGAACACCGCGTCCTTCGGGTCGAACTCGAAGTCCAGCCAGGAACCGCGGTAAGGAATGATGCGAGCGGAGTACAGCAGCTTACCGGAGCTGTGGGTCTTGCCACGGTCGTGGTCGAAGAACACGCCCGGGGAGCGGTGCAGCTGGGAAACGATCACGCGCTCGGTACCGTTGATGACGAAGGTACCGTTCTCGGTCATGAGCGGAATCTCGCCCATGTACACTTCCTGCTCTTTGATGTCCTTGATCGCTTTGTTCGACGATTCTTTGTCGAAAATGATCAGGCGCACTTTCACGCGCAGCGGCACGGCGAAGGTCACGCCACGCAGGACGCACTCCTTGACGTCGAACGCCGGCTCGCCCAGGCGATAGCCGACATATTCCAGAGCGGCGTTGCCGGAATAGCTGATGATCGGGAATACGGATTTGAAGGCCGCGTGCAGGCCGATGTCGCGGAACTGTTCCTTGCTCACTCCTTGCTGCAGGAATTCGCGGTACGAATCCAGCTGGATGGCCAGGAGGTAAGGCACATCCATGACATCCGGCAACTTGCTAAAGTCCTTGCGGATACGTTTTTTCTCAGTGTATGAGTAAGCCATCAGCGTTCCCCAGCTTGGTCACCTGCTTATTTGGCCAGCGCCGGCGGCGATGACCAGAAAATCGTGCAAACCCTCGGTTTGCGGCCGCCTCGAGGGGCGGGATCTTTCCGGTTCCAGGCCGGCTGACGAACAGCCGACCTAGAACGGAAAAAGGCCGGTGGCAAAAGCCACCAGCCATCAGCCTTGTGCGAGTCGCTCGGGCTGTAGACGCAAGGTGCGAACTTACTTGAGTTCGACCTTGGCGCCAGCTTCTTCCAGCTTCTTCTTGGCGTCTTCGGCAGCTTCTTTGCTCAGGCCTTCAGCGATAACCTGAGGAGCGGTGTCGACCTTCTCCTTGGCTTCCTTCAGACCCAGACCGGTCAGCTCGCGAACAGCCTTGATCACGTTCACTTTCTTCTCGCCGGCTTCGGCCAGAACGACGTTGAACTCGGTTTGTTCTTCAACAGCAGCGGCAGCAGCGGCCGGGCCGGCAGCAACAGCGGCAGCGGCGGTAACGCCGAACTTCTCTTCCATTGCCTTGATCAGTTCAACAACCTGCATCACGGACATTTCGGAAACGGCGTTGATGATGTCTTCGTTGGTCAGAGCCATGACTCTAATTCCTGTATTGGGGTGACAGCCTTCGCGGCCATCGAATTAAACAAATAACGTAGAAAGGGTGATGCGCCTGGATCAGGCGGCAGCGCCTTCTTTCTGGTCGCGAACAGCTGCCAGAGTACGAACGAACTTGCTGGTGGCGCCTTGCATCACGCTCATCAGCTGGGCAATAGCTTCGTTGTAGGTCGGCAGGGTAGCCAGCACGTCGATCTGATTGGCTGCGAGGAACTGGCCCTCGAACGCAGCTGCCTTGATCTCGAACTTGTCCTGACCCTTGGCGAATTCCTTGAAGATACGGGCAGCAGCGCCCGGATGTTCGTTGGAGAACGCGATCAGGGTCGGGCCTTTGAACACGTCGTTGAGCACGTCGAACTGAGTGCCTTCAACGGCGCGGCGCAGCAGGGTGTTACGTACGACTTTCACGTACACACCAGCCGCGCGGGCCTCTTTACGGAGTCCGGTCATTGCGCCGACGGTCACGCCACGGGCATCAGCCACGACAGCGGACAGACCGGCTTTGGCAGCCTCGTTGACTTCAGCGACGATGGCCTTCTTGTCTTCGAGTTTAATTGCCACGGGTTTACTCCTGGATGTTACCGTTTCGTCCAGCACGAGCCGGACGGCGTTTTGGTGTCTGATTCGGTAAGAATCGGGAGCACCATCTGCGTAGGCGACCGCGGATCGCTCCACGGGTTTAAGGCTTGCGCCACCTACGGTCTTGGATAGCCCCCGCCAGGCAGGGACCCCAATTTTTCAAGGCCGGCGACGCGCACGCCGCCGACCCAATCACTTACGCGTCGAGCGAAGCCTGATCGATGATCAGACCGGGACCCATGGTGGTGCTCAGGGTCACGCGCTTGACGTAGATACCTTTGGAAGTGGACGGCTTCAGACGCTTCAGGTCAGCCAGCAGGGCTTCCACGTTCTGCTTCAGCGCGGCGGCTTCGAAGCCGACCTTGCCAACGGAGGTGTGGATGATGCCGTTCTTGTCGGTACGGAAACGTACCTGACCAGCCTTGGCGTTCTTCACGGCGGTGGCGACGTCCGGAGTCACGGTGCCGACTTTCGGGTTCGGCATCAGGCCGCGCGGACCCAGTACCTGGCCCAGCTGGCCAACGACGCGCATGGCGTCCGGGGAAGCGATGACCACGTCGTAGTTCAGATCGCCGGCCTTCATTTCGGCAGCCAGATCGTCCATACCGACCTTGTCGGCACCGGCAGCCAGGGCAGCTTCAGCGCCCGGACCCTGGGTGAACACGGCAACGCGTACGGTCTTGCCAGTGCCGTTCGGCAGCACGGTGGCGCCACGTACGACCTGGTCGGATTTACGCGGGTCTACGCCCAGGTTCACGGCAACGTCGAAGGACTCGGTGAACTTGACGGCAGACAGCTCGGCCAGCAGGCCGGCCGCTTCTTCGAAGGTGTAGGCCTTGCCGGCTTCAACCTTGGCCGCGATGGCCTTTTGGCGCTTGGTCAACTTAGCCATTACACACCCTCCACGTTCAGGCCCATGCTACGAGCGGAGCCGGCGATGGTGCGCACGGCCGCATCCAGGTCAGCGGCAGTAAGATCGGCCTGCTTGGTCTTGGCGATCTCCTCCAGCTGAGCACGGGTAACGGTGCCTACTTTGACGGTGTTCGGACGAGCGGAACCGCTGGTCAGGCCGGCGGCCTTCTTCAGCAGCACCGATGCCGGGGTGCTCTTGGTTTCAAAGGTGAAACTGCGGTCGCTGTAAACGGTGATGATCACAGGAGTCGGCAGACCAGGCTCCATGCCCTGAGTCTTGGCGTTGAACGCCTTGCAGAATTCCATGATGTTCACGCCGTGCTGACCCAGAGCCGGACCCACGGGCGGCGACGGGTTTGCCTGAGCGGCTTTAACCTGCAGCTTGATATAAGCCTGAATTTTCTTAGCCATTAGCTACTCCAATTTCGGGTTCGAACGCCTGACGGCTCCCCGGGTTACTTACGCATTTATCCCAGTGACGACAAAACCCCGCAGCCTAAGGCTGCGGGGTGAGGGATGCTTATGTCAGTTATGCCTTCTCGACCTGACTGAACTCCAGCTCGACCGGGGTGGAGCGACCGAAGATGGTCACCGCAACCTGGATACGGCTCTTTTCGTAATTCACTTCTTCGACCACGCCGCCGAAATCGGCGAACGGACCATCGACCACCCGCACCATCTCGCCCGGCTCGAACAGGGTCTTCGGCTTGGGCTTGTCGCCGCTATCGGCAACACGACGCAGAATGGCTTCGGCTTCTTTTTCGGTGATCGGCGCCGGCTTGTCGGCAGTACCACCAATGAAGCCCATGACGCGCGGCGTATCCTTGATCAAGTGCC
Organism: Pseudomonas sp. EGD-AK9; assembly: GCF_000465935.2. Classification (NCBI taxonomy): domain Bacteria; kingdom Pseudomonadati; phylum Pseudomonadota; class Gammaproteobacteria; order Pseudomonadales; family Pseudomonadaceae; genus Pseudomonas; species Pseudomonas sp. EGD-AK9. Next base: position 800 of record NZ_AVOF01000707.1, on the reverse strand, counting down.
AAGTCGCCTCGTTCATCTCCATCTGCACCAGGACATAGCCGGGGAAGAACTTGCGCTCGCTCTTGCGCTTCTGACCGTTGCGCATCTCGACCACTTCTTCAGTGGGCACGAGAATCTCGCCGAAGTCGTCTTCCATGCCAGCCAGCTTGACGCGCTCGATCAGCGAGCGCATGACATGCTTCTCGTAACCCGAGTAAGCATGCACAACGTACCAACGCTTAGCCACGGGACACCCTTAACCAACAATCAGGGAAACAAGCCAACCGAGCAGGGAATCGAGCCCCCACAACAGCAGCGCCATTACCAACACTACAGCCACGACAATCAGGGTGGTCTGCGTGGTTTCCTGGCGGGTCGGCCAAACAACCTTGCGAATCTCGACGCGCGCCTCTTTCAACAGCACCGCGAAGGCCTGACCACGAGCAGTCTGCAGGGCAACCACACCCGCCACGACCGCCAGCACCAGCAGACCGAGAACGCGATACAGGATCGGCTCCGCAGAAAAGTACTGATTACCGACCACACCCACTACAACCAGGGCAGCGACAATCAGCCACTTGACCAGATCAAAGCGAGAGTCTTTGGCTTCAGCCTTAACATTCATTCGAGAGGATCCTGTGAAAGACACGCCAGATTCGTTAGAAAATGGCAGGTCAGGAGGGAATCGAACCCCCAACCTGCGGTTTTGGAGACCGCCGCTCTGCCAATTGAGCTACTGACCTAAAGCAAAATCAGGCCGACCATTATGCCGGCCTGAGAGGGACAGATCAACCGATTACTCGACGATCTTGGCAACCACG
>NZ_AVOF01000706.1:0-832 GCF_000465935.2 Pseudomonas sp. EGD-AK9 | reverse complement strand
GAATATACAGTAATGATTAAAGACACTTGAAATGAAGTCACAGACAGCTTTTTCTCCATCATCGGAAGAACAGGAATCAGCATGGAGTTCCCGAGTGTCATCACAAGCGGGACGGAAGACAATGCAATAATATTTTTCATTCCATTTTTCTCTCTCAACATTTTCACCCATTCACTTTCTTGTCATCCCTTATATATTGCGTTAACCGGAATGAAAGTATGTACAAAGAAACATGAATCAGTGCAAATAAAAAAACAGACACATACAGGCGTCCGTTTTTAGAATCGTTTACGCAAAACATGAAATCTGAATTTATCCGCTCTAAAATAATTTAAAGAATAAAGCACCGGTTTATCGTGCTGATCGTAATGGGTTTGTTTTAACAGCAAAAGAGCTGTTTCCGGATCGCATTCAAGTACTGGAGAAATTGTATCGTGATAGCCGATCGGTTCTATATCAGTTACTGCATAGCTGATTACGGAGCCTGAATTTTTCTCAAGCAGGTCAAACATAGATTCTTGCTGATGAGAAAAAGAATTCGGCAAAATATTCATCGGAATTTTGTCTATACAATACACAATCGGCTGTCCGTCAGCTGTCCTGACTCGTTCAAGGTAAAAAAGTTCTTGCCCTTCTGCCAAATGAAATCTCTTCGTATCATCTTCAGACGGCATAAGCACTTGTGATGATAGAAAAATCGTGCCAGGGGTCATATTCGCCTGTTCTATCATCTTGGTTACACTGTTCAGCTGTTCAATGCCCGAAAGAAATAACGGCTTAGAATGGACAAAAGTGCCTACACCATGCCTTCTGATAATCACATGCTCTTCTT
>NZ_AVOF01000705.1:0-834 GCF_000465935.2 Pseudomonas sp. EGD-AK9 | reverse complement strand
ATAACCCGCAAAAGCCGATAAACCTGCAGGCTTAAAGCCTTGGTCGTTAGCAATTGGATCACCAAACATATAACGGCTGACTTCCGAAAATCCTTTCACATCCAACACCTCATTAATCACATCAATGGAATATTGCAAATCTTCATGATCAAAACGAGTTACCCAAGGGCCCAATCGTTCCGTACCAAACAGCTCTCTGGCGAATGATTCCGCCAATCCTTCAATCACAAGATAATCCCGACACTTACAGAGCCATGATGAAAATCTATATACGAAAACCGCACATTATGATGAAACTCATGAGCAATAATGGAAGGAATCCTTGGCAGGTTATAACGGTTCGGATCAATCCATACATGAATAAAGCCCGGTATCCCGCCAAACCCGCAGTAGCCTTTTTGCCACTGAAGTTTATTTGGATCAGCGATATAAAGGCCGCATTTGATCTCCTCTGCATTCACCCGCAGCTGTTCGCACTCAGCAAAAAATATGCATTGCCGAAGTGCAGATTCAGCTGTCTCTGAAACATGTGATTCTTTCAGTATTTGCAGTGCTTTCTGGCCGCTTTCAGTATCACGGACATCCAAATAGCCCAGCATTTTCGCAGCCATGATCACATCATAGCCGTTTGGCTCCTTCGCTTTCAGCGGAACTTGGATGGCGGTCCACATCTTTTCAAACGGCCTCATCATCGTATACCGAAATTCATCTTCTCTTTCTGTTCTTCCATTGAAAACAGCTTTTCGTATATCAAAGGTCTTTTCCATTACAAGATTCATCCTGATTCCCTCCTTGTCAAAAACATACGATATGCCGCAGCGTAAGGGTCAACAG
>NZ_AVOF01000704.1:0-836 GCF_000465935.2 Pseudomonas sp. EGD-AK9 | reverse complement strand
CCATGCGCGCCTGGATCGGCGCGGCCAGGGCGCTGGTTTCCTCGCTGCCGAACAGCTGCTGGCGCGCCACCAGCCGCCAGCAGCCGGGTTCGGCGACGAAGGCCGGCGGAATGTCGTGGCACCAGTCCAGGCGCGCGCCGGAAGGTTCCAGCAGGCGCACGCCGGGGTCGCCGGCGCGCAGGTGGCCGCCCACTTCGTCCTGGAACTTGTTCCAGGCCTGCGGCGAGTTCCACCCCGGCGCCCAGGCGAAGGCCACCTGCTGGCGCGGCTCGGTGCTGCCGGCGTAGCCCTCCATGGAGAAGGCGAAGGCGCTGTCGATGTCCTGCGGCGCGCGCGGCTCGTGCACGCTCTGGTTGGCGCGCATGGCGGTGCGGCCGCTGTAGCGGTGCGGCTCGCGCGCCAGCTTGAGGCCCTTGATGCGAAATGCCGCCGACGGCGCCGCCTCAACTATGCCGGCCAGCGTCGGAATCGCCTCGGCGCAGGCGGCGGTGACCTGATCCAGCTGGGTCCAGTCCACCGCGCGGCCGTCGCGGGTGCAGTGCAGGGCGTGCAGCCAGCGCCAGCCCTCGCGGATCAGGCAGTCGGCATCGTAGTAGCTCGGCTCGAACACCTGGAAGAAGCGCTGGGCGCGGCCCTCCTGATTGACCAGGGTGCCGTCGCCCTCGGCGAAGCTGGCGGCCGGCAGCAGCAGGTCGGCGCAGGCGGCGGTGGCGCCGTGCTGGTGATCGAGCACCAGCAGGCTGTCGACCGCCTGCAGCGCGGCCTCGACCACGGCATGGTTGGCGCGGCGGTACAGGTCGTTCTCCAGCACCACGGCGGCCTCGGCCTTGCCGTCG
>NZ_AVOF01000703.1:0-835 GCF_000465935.2 Pseudomonas sp. EGD-AK9 | reverse complement strand
ATTGCAAGAATTTATGTAAGCGCTTTATATTGAGAGGGACAAAGGGGAAATGCAAATTGAAAAAAGGGGGACTTACGCAACATGAAAATAAGAATGCGAAAAAAATGGATGGCCTTGCCGCTTGCTGCCATGGTGATCGCCGGATGCAGCCATTCGGAAACATCCAATTCAGCAAGCGGTTCGAAAGATACGATCAAAATTATGGCGCCGCTTTTATCGCCGGAAAGCCCGAGTGATAAAAGCCCTTCATTAAAAGCGCTCGAAAAATACACAGGCAAAGAGATTAAGGTCACATGGGTGCCTGATTCATCCTACAACGACAAATTCAACATCGTCATGGCTTCAGGAGAGATGCCTCACGCGATTGTCATTAAAGATAAGTCAGCCGGCTTTATCAAGTCTGTCAAAGCAGGGGCGTTTTGGGAACTGTCTCCTTATTTAAAAGACTACAAGAATTTAAGCCAGGCAGATGAAAAGATTTTGAAGAACAGCTCGGTGAACGGCGAGGTGTACGGAATCTACAGAACGAGGGATCTGATCAGGGCGTGTATGATCATCAGAACCGACTGGCTGAAAAATGTCGGTCTGGATATGCCGGAAACGCTTGATGATTTCTATGAAGTGCTGAAAGCCTTTAAGGAAAAAGATCCTGACGGAAACGGCAAGGATGATACGTACGGCATGGTCGTGCCGAAATGGATGGGACTCGGCAACGGAAGCCCATGGGATGTTCTGCAAATCTGGTTCGGAGCGCCAAACCGCTACGGTGTTGAAAACGGAAAGCTGATTCCGGATTTTACAACGAAGGAATACATGGATGCGCTCACGTTTTTTA
>NZ_AVOF01000702.1:0-839 GCF_000465935.2 Pseudomonas sp. EGD-AK9 | reverse complement strand
CCTGGCACAGCGACTGGCAGACCGCCGCGGTCTATGGCGCGCGCAGCGCCCTGGCCTTCCTGGCGCTGGCGGCGTTCTGGCTGGCCAGCGGCTGGACCGCCGCCAGCGGCGCCCTGCTGCTGTGCTGCGTGGTCTGCAGCCTGTTCGCCAGCCGCGAGAACGCCGCACAGATCGGCCTGTTGTTCATGCGCGGGATCTTCTATGCGCTGCCGCTGGCATTCGTCGTTGGACAGATCCTGCTGCCGCAGCTCAACGGCTTCGCCATGCTCTGTCTGGCCCTCGGCGTGCCGCTGTTCTTCGGCGCCCTGGGCATGGCCAAGCCGGCGCTGGGCGCCACCGCCACCTCCTTCAGCCTGCATTTCATCGTGCTCTGCGCGCCGCAGAACGACATGCAGTACGACGTCGCCTTCTTCCTCAACGAGGCGCTGGCCATGCTGATCGGCGTCGGCTGTGCGGTGCTGGCGTTCAACCTGATCGGCTTGCGCAGCCCGGCATGGCATGGCCGCCGTCTGCTGCGCGCGACCCTGCAGGACCTGGCCCGGCTCACCCGTCAGCCGCTGGCTGGGGCCGAGAGCTGGTTCGGCGGGCGCATGGCCGACCGCCTGCTGCAGCTGGCGCGGCACTATCCGGCGCTGCCCAGCCAGAGCCGCAGCCGCTGGGACGACGGCATCGCCAGCCTGGATCTGGGCGACGAGCTGCTGCACCTGCGCGCCTGCCTGGCGGCGGGCGACCGCGCGCTGGGCCTGGCCGAAACGAATTTTCTCGATCATCTGCGCCGACAGCTGTTGCTCGGCCCGGCGCCGTCGCGGCGTGCTGCCCTCGATGCCGCGCTGGACGAC
>NZ_AVOF01000701.1:0-846 GCF_000465935.2 Pseudomonas sp. EGD-AK9 | reverse complement strand
CTCAAATTTTGCTCAACACCCTGAATAGACACGTTATAAAGCTGTCTGAGCTGAGGGTCTTTTACTTCTCTTATCATTTTCTTCAGTTTAATGAGTCCGTTTGATTGAAAAGCAACCAGCTCGTGCATTTCTAATGTTTCATGCCAAGCCAATGTTCTGCGTTCATCCATGTGAAAATTCTCCTTTATCGATCAGATTCCATATCAGCATATGCCCAACGCTCAATGTTGTTCATGATGTTTTGAAGTTTTTAAAAAGGGAAATTCACGTTATATAGGATACGGGTTGAGAACATGCACAAAGAGGTGAAACACAATGTGGGACATGATAAAGAACTTTTTCTTGTTTAGCAGCGGCGTTCTGCAAGCAACAACCCTTTTACTGGTGATCTTAATTTTTATGTATGTCAGAAAAACGAAAAAGAAAAACAAGGAATCTTCTGGCTTTATGGATGATAAACATTAATTGTGATGGGCATTCTTTTCAAAGAATGTCTTTTCCTTTTTCATGTTTCACATGAAACATTAGCGTCATTTTACTTGCGATTTGGACTTATGTTAAAATATAAAAGTAAAATTTAGAGATGATATAAAAACATTCGGTGCAAAGCATGTTGCAGCGATGAAAAAAAGAGCAGTCGTTTATGCTGCTCTTTTCTATTCGTATGTTCAGGATGATACGAGGTGACTAAGTGAAACAAACGAGAGCTTTAATGGAAGGTGCTATTTTAATCAGTCTGTTTGCGATCATTACGCTTCTGGTCGTTTATGTTCCTGTGATTGGAACAATTCTGTTATTTGCACTGCCGCTGCCAATGATCTTGTATACGATCAGACATGGATTGAA
>NZ_AVOF01000700.1:0-849 GCF_000465935.2 Pseudomonas sp. EGD-AK9 | reverse complement strand
CTCGCCGTTGCGCGGGATGGCCGGGGCCAGGTGGCGCGGGCGGATCTGCAGCAGGCTCTTGAGCTTGTCCAGCGTGCGCTTGCCGCGGTTGGCCTCCAGCAGAATCTTGCGCAGCCCCTCGTTGACCCCGATCGGCGCGTCGGAGGTGGTGTCGACGCCGCCGGCGATGCCGCAGTCGATCTGCCCCAGGGCGATCTTGTTGGCCACCAGCAGCGCCGCCTCCAGGCCAGTGCCGCAGGCCTGCTGCAGGTCGTAGGCCGGGGTCTCGGGCGCCAGGCGCGAGCCGAGCACGCATTCGCGGGTCAGGTTGAAGTCGCGCGAGTGCTTGAGCACGGCGCCGGCCACCACCTCGCCGAGGCGCTCGCCGTGCAGGTTGAAGCGCTCCACCAGGCCCTCGAGGGTGCTGGTCAGCATCTCCTGGTTGCTCGCCGTGGCGTAGGCGGTGTTGGAGCGGGCGAAGGGGATGCGGTTGCCGCCGACTATGGCGACCCGGCGTAGCTGGGCCATGCTGACTCCTTGCGAATAAAGATTGGGCTACAGGCTAGCGCGCGCCGCCGCATCTGCATTGGCCGCCTTGCCGCGGCCCCAGGCAGTGCGGTCAATTGCGCTTGGTCCGTCACTGCGTAGAGTGGCACGACTTTAGAACGTGTCTACGATCTGCTGCGCGTCGGCCCTGCTGCGTTGAAAACAGGCTCGGACTGCTCATTTACAGCTCGTAAACTCCGCGTCCTCGTCTGTTTTCGCCTTGCATGGCTCTAGCTCGCGAAATCGTAGACACGTTCTTTGATTCGCCCACAGGAGCCCGTTCATGTCCGACCCTTACCTCGCCTTCGCCAACTCCGCCGCCGG
>NZ_AVOF01000699.1:0-851 GCF_000465935.2 Pseudomonas sp. EGD-AK9 | reverse complement strand
GAGGCTGAGAAGATTACAGAGTTTCTGAACGTAATTGGCGCTCACAATTCGCTTCTGCGATTTGAGGATGTCAGAATCGTCCGGGACATGAGAAATTCGGTCAACCGCCTCGTCAATTGTGAAACAGCCAACTTAAACAAAACAATCGGCGCATCGCTGAGACAGGTGGAAAATATTAAATACATCGATGAAAGAATCGGCCTGGAGGCGCTGCCTGAAAAACTTCGGGAAATTGCGCAGCTGCGGATTGATTATCAGGAAGTGACGCTGAAAGAGCTGGGGGAAATGGTAGCAAGCGGGAAAATCAGCAAATCAGGGATCAATCACAGGCTGAGAAAACTTGACGAAATCGCAGAACAGCTGCGGACAGGGCAAACCGTCACTTTAAAATAACCGTAAAGAAAAGGGGAGATCTTATGGTTCAACAGAAAGTGGAAGTTCGATTAAAGACAGGACTGCAAGCACGTCCTGCTGCTTTGTTTGTACAAGAAGCAAACCGGTTTACGTCAGATGTGTTTCTTGAGAAGGATGGGAAAAAAGTAAACGCCAAAAGCATCATGGGGCTGATGAGCCTTGCGGTAAGCACAGGCACTGAGGTTACCTTGATTGCCCAGGGAGAAGATGAACAAGAGGCGCTGGAGAAGCTGGCTGCCTACGTTCAAGAAGAAGTTTAGGTGATAAAAATGAGTGACTTTCTTAAAGACTGCTTTCAGAAAATCGGCTGGGAGAAAGACCATGTCAGCTTTGGCGATCTTCCCCTTTTTCTCAAAGCAATGGCATACCGTTTTCCATTCGAAAACCGTGCCGTACTTGCAAAAGAGAATTATAAGATCACAAAAGAAGAGCTATGG
>NZ_AVOF01000698.1:0-849 GCF_000465935.2 Pseudomonas sp. EGD-AK9 | reverse complement strand
GTTTGGATAGTGAATCAGTTCTTTTTTTTGTCTGAATGCTATTATCCAATATAATCATGAGCACCAACCAATCTTTTAAAATTTTAAGTAAATTTTATCCAGCGGCAATTGAACTGTCAATGTTTTTTGAAAATATTGATAATTATTCCCATACAAACAAAAAAACCCTTTATAAAGGGTTTTTAATTATAGGAATTTAGAAACTTTGTTTATTGAGATAAGGACTGATCGGCCTTCTGCTCAAGTTTGCCGTACTTTTTATATGCGAATATACTGAGCACAAATCCGAGGACTGTGATGGCTGCGCAAATCAATCCGACAGCTGCATAGCCGTATGCCACATAGACGGGTCCCATTAAAGCAGAACCTAATGTCACGGCCAGATTCGAGGCGAGGCTGTAAAACACCATGACTTTTCCGCGATGACGCTCTGAGCAGTCACTCAAAATGGTGCTGAGCAGCGTCACCGTCAAACTTTGCATTAATCCCCAAATAAATAGGCTGACGATTAACAGAAACATTGACGCCGGCGCATATGGTAAACACGCCAGCAGAACGCTGATGACCCCCAGCGCAATCAAAAGGGAGCGCATTTTTCCGATGCGGTCGGCTATCTTTCCTGTAATCACACTCATGGAAAACCCGATTCCATAAATCATGATAAATAAGCCCGCAGCCGTGTTTCCTCCGGTAAAAACGTCTTGAAGATAGGTGCCTAAAAAGGAATACATACCGTAAAAACAATCATATTACAAAAAGTTATCGTGATATAAACAGGTACACGAGGGACTTTCAGCGCATCCCGGAATGTTCCTGCCGGCTCTTCTATTTCTTCCTTGCCGCTGTTTT
>NZ_AVOF01000697.1:0-852 GCF_000465935.2 Pseudomonas sp. EGD-AK9 | reverse complement strand
TTGTTGGAATCGTATCCGGCTTATTTTGGTCACTTGGACAGGCCAACCAGCTGAAAAGCATTCAATTGATGGGCGTGTCGAAAACAATGCCGATTTCCACAGGAATGCAGCTCGTTTCCACCTCGCTTTTCGGTGTGATCGTGTTCCGCGAATGGTCAACACCGATTGCGATTACGCTTGGCGTTCTCGCTTTGATCTTTATCATTGTGGGAATCATTCTCACGTCCTTGGAAGATAAGAATGATAAAAAAGAGGGCGAGCCAAGCAATTTGAAAAAGGGCATTTTGATTCTCCTTGTTTCGACTCTTGGTTATTTGGTTTATGTAGTCGTGGCTAGATTATTCAATGTGTCCGGCTGGTCCGCGCTGCTGCCACAGGCAATTGGCATGGTGGTCGGGGGGTTAGTTTTAACCTATAGACACAAACCCTTTAACAAGTATGCGATCAGAAATATTCTCCCAGGGTTAATCTGGGCAGGCGGAAATATGTTTTTGTTTATTTCTCAGCCGCGAGTCGGCGTTGCAACGAGCTTTTCCCTTTCACAAATGGGAATTGTCATTTCTACGCTCGGCGGTATTTTCATCCTGCGTGAAAAGAAAACGAAACGCCAGCTTATAGCAATTGCGATCGGAATTATCCTGATTATTGCCGCCGCTGTATTCTTGGGAATCGCCAAAACAAATTCATAACAAATGGAGGAAGATGTATATGTATCCGGATTTAAAAGGAAAAGTCGTCGCTATTACAGGAGCTGCTTCAGGGCTCGGAAAGGCAATGGCCATTCGCTTCGGCAAGGAGCAGGCAAAAGTGGTTATCAACTATTATAGTAATAAACAAGATCCGAACGAGGTA
>NZ_AVOF01000696.1:0-15739 GCF_000465935.2 Pseudomonas sp. EGD-AK9 | reverse complement strand
CCTTGAAAGCCAGATTGAGGGTGACTTCGAGCTCTCGATTCAACATAGCTTCACCTCATACCCAAGTGGCCGGCATTAACCGTCCTTCTCGATCTCACAGAGTAGCGGATGCTGGCTTTCCCTAGCGTACTGATTGACCTGCATGGCCTTGGTCTCCGCGATATCACGGGTGAACACGCCGCATACCGCCCGCCCCTCTGTATGGACGGTCAGCATGATCTTGGTCGCCAGCTCCCGGTTCATGCCGAAAAACACTTCGAGCACTTCGACGACAAAATCCATCGGGGTGTAGTCGTCATTGAATAAGACCACCTTGTACATCGGTGGTGCCTGTAATGCTGGCTTGGATTCCTGAACAGCAACGCCGGAGGAATCGTCCTCATGCTCTGCCGGGTGATCCTGATTGAATGTTAGTCGAATCTGGCTACTTGCATGCATGCTGAAATCAGAGGTTCAGGGCCGGACGAACAGGGATGCTAGAGGGAGTTTGACTGACTTCTCAGCCGTCCGCCGCATAGCCTTGACTATCGGCAAAAGGGTGTTACAAACAATAAATACCCATTAGTGGGTATCAGGGGTTCCGCGCCCTCGCCCAGCCTGGTTGGTTTTCGCGCGGAATCGAAGTGGATGATACTCCAGAGATGGAGTCCTTTGCAGAGGGATATCAGCATGCTCAGCGGTAAGGTCAAGTGGTTCAACAACGCCAAAGGCTATGGATTCATCCTGGCCGACGGCCGAGATGAGGACCTGTTCGCCCACTACTCGGCCATCCAGATGGAAGGTTATAAAACACTCAAGGCCGGCCAGCCGGTCCGCTTCGAGATCGTGCAGGGCCCGAAAGGACTACACGCCGTCAATATCAGTGCCGCCGCCCAGGACGCCCCTGCGGCAGTACCCCAGGCGCAGAGTACCGCTAGCACTGTCGAAGTCTGAGTATCCTGGCAAATCGCCGCGAAAAAGGCCGGTCAATTGACCGGCCTTTCTTTAACAACCCGCCGTTACATGTGCGCGATCATCGCGTCACCGAACTCCGAGCAGGACAGCAGGGTCGCCCCTTCCATCAGGCGCTCGAAATCGTAGGTCACGGTCTTGGCGGCGATGGCGCCGTTGGTACCCTTGATGATCAGGTCGGCCGCCTCGACCCAGCCCATATGCCGCAGCATCATCTCGGCGGAGAGGATCACCGAGCCCGGATTGACCTTGTCTTGGCCGGCGTACTTCGGCGCGGTGCCGTGAGTCGCCTCGAACATGGCCACCGAGTCGGACAGGTTGGCGCCCGGCGCGATACCGATGCCGCCGACCTCCGCCGCCAGGGCGTCGGACAGGTAGTCGCCATTGAGGTTGAGCGTGGCGATCACGTCGTACTCGGCCGGACGCAGCAGGATCTGCTGCAGCATGGCGTCGGCAATCACGTCCTTGACCACTATGTTCTTGCCGGTGCGTGGGTTCTTGAACTGCATCCACGGGCCGCCATCGAGCAGCTCGGCGCCGAATTCGTCGCGGGCGATCTCATAGCCCCACTCCTTGAACGCGCCCTCGGTGAATTTCATGATATTGCCCTTGTGCACCAGGGTTACCGAGCTGCGGTCGTTGTCGACGGCGTACTGCAGCGCCTTGCGCACCAGACGCTTGGTGCCCGCCTCGGAAACCGGCTTGATGCCGATGCCGCACATGTCGGTGAAGCGGATCTTCTTGACGCCCATTTCCTCGGTGAGGAACTTGATGACCTTCTCGGCTTCGGGGCTGCCGGCCTTCCATTCGACGCCGGCATAGATGTCCTCGGAGTTCTCGCGGAAGATCACCATGTCCACGTCACCGGGCTTCTTCACCGGGCTGGGCACGCCTTCGAACCAGCGCACCGGACGCTGGCAGACGTACAGATCGAGTTCCTGGCGCAGGGCCACGTTGAGCGAGCGGATACCGCCACCCACCGGCGTGGTCAGCGGGCCCTTGATCGACACCACGTAGTCGCGCACCGCTTCGAGGGTTTCCTTGGGCAGCCAGGTGTCCTGATCGTAGACCTGGGTAGCTTTCTCGCCGGCGTAGACCTCCATCCAGGAGATCTTGCGCGCACCGCCATAGGCTTTCGCGACGGCGGCGTCGACCACCTTGATCATCACCGGGGAAATATCCACGCCGATACCATCACCCTCGATGAAGGGGATGATCGGGTTGTTCGGCACATTGAGCGACATGTCGGCATTGACGGTGATTTTGTCACCGCTGGCTGGCACCTGGATCTTTTGGTATCCCATGCTGGACTCCATCTTGTGGTTAGAACTGTGCGCAATCCTCCGAGAGTAGCGCAGTTGAATCGGGTGGAACCACATGTTCGTTGGTCTTATACAACTGGGCATTCTGCGACGCGGCGTCGCAGTGATATACTGCTTAGGTGACTAACGAGTCATAAGGGGCGCCCGTCCCGAACCGGACGGCAACCTCTTGAAACCGGCCAGTGGCTATCACCGCTGGCTGGCTCGAAATGCTCGACACTCTACTGGTGCATCCAACATCACCGCGGCGAGTCCTCGACTCCAGCCCGATCAATGACCGGGTTCAGGCGCCTACCCGCGCACGTCGAGTTTCTGTGCACGCTCAGCAAAGAAGAGAGTTAACTCTAAATGTCCACCCCTTCGAAGATCATCTACACCTTCACCGACGAAGCTCCAGCCCTCGCCACCTATTCGCTTCTGCCCATTGTAGAAGCTTTCGCCGCATCGGCTGACATCTCCGTCGAAACTCGCGACATCTCTCTTGCTGGACGGATCCTGGCAAGCTTTGCCGACCAACTGGGCGCCGACAAGCGCATCGAGGACGACCTCGCCAAGCTGGCCGAACTGGCCACCCAGCCCGAAGCCAATATCATCAAGCTGCCCAACATCAGCGCTTCGGTGCCGCAACTCAAGGGCGCCATCGCCGAGCTGCAGGCCCAGGGCTACGCCCTGCCCGACTACCCGGAAGACCCGCAGAGCGACGCAGAGAAGGAAGTCCGTGCCCGTTATGCCAAGGTACTCGGCAGTGCGGTGAACCCGGTGCTGCGCGAGGGCAACTCCGACCGCCGCGCCCCGGCCGCGGTCAAGGCCTATGCACGCAAGCACCCGCACAGCATGGGCAAGTGGAGCATGGCTTCGCAGTCCCACGCCGACTACATGCGCGGCGGCGACTTCTTCTCCAGCGAGCAGTCGATCACCATGGCCAAGGCCGGTGACGTGCGCATCGAGTTCGTCGGCAAGGACGGCAAGGTCGAGGTCAAGAAGCAGCTCGCCCTGCAGGAAGGCGAAGTGTTCGACAGCATGTTCATGAGCTGCCGCAAGCTGCGCGACTTCTTCGAGAAGACCCTGCAGGACTGCAAGGAAACCGGCGTGATGTGGTCCCTGCACGTCAAGGCGACCATGATGAAGGTCTCCCACCCGATCGTCTTCGGCCACGCCGTCAGCGTTTACTACAAGGACGTGTTCGACAAGTACGGCGAGCTGTTCAAGGAGCTGGGCGTCAACCCGAACAACGGCATCAGCAGCGTCTACGACAAGATCAAGGCCCTGCCCGCCTCGCAGCAGGAAGAGATCCTGCACGATATCCATGAGGTCTACGCCCATCGCCCGGAAATGGCCATGGTCGACTCGGTCAAGGGCATCACCAACCTGCACATCCCGAGCGACGTCATCGTCGACGCCTCGATGCCGGCGATGATCCGCAACTCCGGCCAGATGTGGGGCAAGGACGGCAAGCAGAAAGACACCAAGGCCGTCATGCCTGAGAGCACCTACGCGCGCATCTATCAGGAGATGATCAACTTCTGCAAAACCAACGGTGCATTCGACCCGACCACCATGGGCAGCGTGCCAAACGTCGGCCTGATGGCGCAGAAGGCCGAGGAGTACGGCTCCCACGACAAGACCTTCGAAATGACCGCCGACGGCACCATGCGCGTCGTCGCTGCCGACGGCACCGTGCTGATGCAGCACCAGGTCGAGGCCGGCGACATCTGGCGCGCCTGCCAGACCAAGGACGCGCCAATCCGCGACTGGGTCAAACTGGCCGTCACCCGCGCCCGTCAGTCCGACACCCCGGCCATCTTCTGGCTGGACCCGGAGCGCGCGCACGACCGCGAGCTGCAGAAGAAGGTCGAGCTGTACCTGAAGGACCACGACCTGACTGGCCTGGACATCCGCATGATGGGCTACAACGAAGCCATCCGCGTGTCCATGGAGCGCATGATCCGCGGCCTGGACACCATCTCGGTGACCGGCAACGTGCTGCGCGACTACCTGACCGACCTGTTCCCGATCATGGAGCTGGGCACCTCGGCCAAGATGCTGTCCATCGTGCCACTGATGGCCGGCGGCGGCATGTACGAAACCGGTGCCGGCGGTTCGGCGCCCAAGCACGTGCAACAGCTGGTCGAAGAGAACTACCTGCGCTGGGATTCCCTCGGCGAGTTCCTGGCCCTGGCCGTCTCCCTGGAAGAAACCGGGATCAAGACCGACAACCTCAAGGCCAAGATCCTCGGCAGGACCCTGGACGAAGCCACCGGCAAACTGCTGGACAACAACAAGTCCCCGGCGCGCAAGGTCGGCGAGCTGGACAACCGTGGCAGCCACTTCTATCTGGCGCTGTACTGGGCCCAGGCCCTGGCCGCGCAGAACGAAGACGCCGAGCTGAAGGCACGCTTCACCCCGCTGGCCAAGACCCTGACCGAGCAGGAAGCGACCATCGTCGCCGAACTGGCCGCCGTCCAGGGCAAACCGGTGGACATCGGTGGCTACTACCGCTCCAACCCCGAGCTGACCAGCCAGGTGATGCGCCCCAGCGCCACCTTCAACGCCGCTCTGGCCGCGCTGAACGCCTGATAAGGGCTCGGCAACACGGAGAACCCCGGCCATAGTGCCGGGGTTCTTTTTTGCATAGAGATCACTGGAGAAGCAGAAATGGAGTGGCAGCCCCATATCACCGTGGCCACGGTCATCGAGGACCAGGGCCGCTTCCTGTTCGTCGAGGAGTTCAAGGCTGGCCGCCTGGTGCTCAACCAGCCCGCCGGGCACCTGGAGGCCAATGAATCGCTGCGCCAGGCCGCGCTGCGCGAAACCCTCGAAGAAACCGGCTGGGAGGTGGCGCTGAGCGGCCTGCTCGGCATTTATCTCTATACCGCGCCGAGCAATGGCGTGACCTACCAACGGGTGTGCTTTATCGCCCACCCGCTGCGCCATGATCCGGCCCGCGCACTGGACAGCGACATCCACGGCATCGCCTGGTTGAGCCGCGACGAACTGGCCGCGCAACCCGAGCGCTGGCGCAGCGAACTGGTGCTGCGCTGCGTGGACGATTACCTGGCCGGCATCCGCGGGCCGCTGGAGCTGGTGCGCGATTGAAACAATAGCCCGCGTTCGGCGTACTGCTTCGCGAGTACGCCCTACACGTCGGGTGCAGGCTTTCTGGTAGACTCGCCAGTTTTTCAGGCTTCACTCGCAGACTCCCATGCAAGCACCTAGCACCCAACGCGTGATCGTCGGCATGTCCGGCGGCGTCGACTCGTCCGTTTCCGCCCTGCTGCTGCTGGAGCAGGGTTATCAGGTCGAAGGCCTGTTCATGAAGAACTGGGACGAAGACGACGGCACCGAATACTGCACCTCCATGGACGACCTGGCCGACGCCCAGGCCGTGTGCGAGCGCATCGGCATCAAGCTGCACACCGCCAACTTCGCCGCGGAATACTGGGACAACGTGTTCGAGCACTTCCTGGCCGAATACCAGGCCGGGCGCACGCCGAACCCGGACATCCTGTGCAACCGCGAGATCAAGTTCAAAGCCTTCCTCGACTACGCCCTGTCGCTCGGCGCCGACCTGATCGCCACCGGCCACTACGTGCGCCGCCGCGACGTCGACGGCCGCACCGAGCTGCTCAAGGGCCTGGATCCGAACAAGGACCAGAGCTACTTCCTGCATGCCGTCGGCGGCGAGCAGATCGCCAAGACCCTGTTCCCGGTCGGCGAGCTGGAAAAGCCGCAGGTGCGCGCCATCGCCGAGAAATACGAGTTGGCCACGGCGAAGAAGAAGGATTCCACCGGCATCTGCTTTATCGGCGAGCGCCGCTTCAGCGATTTCCTCAAGCAGTACCTGCCGGCCCAGCCGGGTGATATCGAGACCACCGAGGGCCAGGTCATCGGCCGCCATCACGGCCTGATGTACCACACCATCGGTCAGCGCCAGGGCCTCGGTATCGGCGGGCTCAAGGACGCCGGCGACGATCCCTGGTACGTGCTGCGCAAGGACCTGACGCGCAACGTGCTGGTCGTCGGCCAGGGCAACGAACACCCCTGGCTGTTCTCCCGCGCCCTGCTCGCCTCGGATATCTACTGGGTCAACCCGGTGGACCTGAGCAGCCCGCGCCGCCTGAGCGCCAAGGTGCGCTACCGCCAGGGCGACCAGGCCTGCACCCTGGAGCAGACCGCAAGCGGCTACCGCGCGATCTTCGACGAGCCGCAGCGCGCCGTGACGCCCGGCCAGTCCGTGGTGTTCTACGACGGCGAGGTGTGCCTCGGCGGCGGCGTGATCGAGACCGCCGAGCCCTGGTACGAGGACGCCCGATGAACCCGACGCAGGAACAACTGGTCGCCCTCGGCGCCGTGTTCGAGGCCGCGGTGCTGGCCGACAAGATCGCCCGCACCGGCCAGGTCAGCGAGGCGTCGATGAGCTGCATGCTCGGCAGCCTGCTGGTGCGCGATCCGAAGAGTACGCTCGACGTCTACGGCGGCGACGACCTCAACCTGCGCGACGGTTATCGCGCGCTGGTCAGCTCGCTGGAGCGCAACCCCGCGGCGCTGCAGCGCGAGCCGCTGCGCTACGCCCTGGCCCTGCTCGGCCTGGAGCGCCAGCTGGACAAGCGCGGCGACATGCTGCAGGTGATGGGCAGCCGCCTGGATCAGATCCAGCAGCAGGTCGAGCACTTCGGCCTGGTCCACGACAACGTCATCGCCGCCTGCGGCGGGCTGTACCAGGACACCATCAGCACCTTCCGCCAGCGCATCCAGGTGCACGGCGACATGCGTTTTCTGCAGCAGCCGAGCAACGCGGCGAAGATCCGCGCCCTGCTGCTCGCCGGCATCCGTTCGGCGCGGCTGTGGCGCCAGCTCGGCGGTCACCGCTGGCAGCTGGTGTTCAGCCGCGGCAAGCTGCTCAAGGAACTCTACCAACTGATGCGCAGCTGACCGCCATGGGCGCCCCGAGCCGCAGCGTCAAGCCGCTGCAGGGCGCCCTGCTGCTGGCCCTGTCCGCCCTGCTGTTCGCCCTTACCGGCGTCGGCATCCGGGAAATCTCGGCCAGCGTCAACAACGAGTCGGTGGTGTTCTTCCGCAACCTGGTCGGGGTGCTGTTCTTCCTGCCGCTGCTGCTGGTGCGCGGGGTACGCCCGCTGCGCACGACACGGCTGAAATCGCACCTGTGGCGCACCACCTACGGCCTGGCGGCGATGTACTGCTTCTTCTACGCCATCGCCCACCTGCCGCTGGCCGACGCCATGCTGTTCACCTACTCGGCGCCGGTGTTCACCCCGCTGATCGCCCACTTCTGGCTCAAGGAGCCGCTGACCCGACGCATGCTGCTCACCAGCCTGATCGGCCTGTTCGGCGTGCTGCTGGTGGCCAAGCCCAGCGCCGCGCTGTTCGAGGGCCCGGCGCTGATCGGCCTGGCCGCCAGCCTGCTGGCCGCCTTCGCCTTCGTCTCCATCCGCGAGATGAGCGACAGCGAGCCGGCGACGCGCATCGTTTTCTACTTCTCGCTGTTCAGTGCGCTGTTCTCCGCCATTCCGCTGAGCTGGAGCTGGCAGCCGCTCGCCGCCAACCAGCTCGGCTGGCTGCTGGGCATCGGCCTGCTGGCCACCGCCAGCCAGATCATCATGTCGCGCGCCTACGGCCTGGCGCCGCCGGGGCTGATCGGCCCGATCGCCTACCTGGCCATAGTCTTCGCCGGGCTGATCGCCTGGCTGCTGTGGGGCGAGATGCCCGATCGCCTGTCGCTGCTCGGCGCCGCACTGATCTTCGCCGCCAGCCTACTGTCGGTCGCCCGGCGCAACGCATAGGCGGTCAGCCGGACGTTTTCATGTATGATATGCGCCCTTTTCGTCAGAGGCCGTCCAGGCGCCTGAGCTAGAGCCCGCTTCATCGGAGCAGGCACGATGCGCAGCAAGCCGGATGGCTTTTCAGCCCGACAGCTCGAGAACGCCCATATGCAGCTTTCCTCGCTCACCGCGGTTTCCCCCGTCGACGGCCGCTACGCCGGCAAAACCAGCGCCCTGCGCCCCATCTTCAGCGAATACGGCCTGATCCGTAGCCGTGTGCTGGTCGAAGTGCGCTGGCTGCAGCGCCTGGCCGCCCACGAGGACATCGCCGAAGTCGCGCCCTTCTCCGCCGAAGCCAACGCCCTGCTCAACCAGCTGGCGGAGAACTTCGCCGTCGAGCACGCCGAGCGCGTCAAGGAAATCGAGCGCACTACCAACCACGACGTCAAGGCGGTGGAATACCTGCTCAAGGAGCAGGCCGCCAAGCTGCCGGAACTGGACAAGGTCAGCGAGTTCATCCACTTCGCCTGCACCAGCGAGGACATCAACAACCTGTCCCACGCCCTGATGCTGCGCGAAGGCCGCGACACCGTGCTGCTGCCGCTGATGCAGCAGCTGGCCGACGCCATCCGTGAACGGGCGGTGAAGTTCGCCGAGGTGCCGATGCTGTCGCGCACCCACGGCCAGCCGGCCTCGCCGACCACCCTGGGCAAGGAGCTGGCCAACGTGGTCTACCGCCTGGAGCGGCAGATCGCCCAGGTCGCCGCCGTGCCGCTGCTGGGCAAGATCAACGGCGCCGTGGGCAACTACAACGCCCACCTGTCCGCCTACCCGGCCATCGACTGGGAAGCCAACGCCCGCCAGTTCATCGAAGGCGACCTGGGCCTGACCTTCAACCCCTACACCACCCAGATCGAGCCGCACGACTACATCGCCGAGCTGTTCGACGCCATCGCCCGTTTCAACACCATCCTCATCGACTTCGACCGCGACGTCTGGGGCTACATCTCCCTCGGTTACTTCAAGCAGAAGACCGTGGCCGGCGAGATCGGCTCCTCGACCATGCCGCACAAGGTCAACCCGATCGACTTCGAGAACTCCGAAGGCAACCTCGGCATCGCCAACGCGATCTTCCAGCACCTGGCCAGCAAGCTGCCGATCTCCCGCTGGCAGCGCGACCTGACCGACTCCACCGTGCTGCGCAACCTGGGTGTCGGCTTCGCCCACAGCGTGATCGCCTACGAAGCCAGCCTCAAGGGAATCAGCAAGTTGGAGCTCAATGCTCAGCGTATTGCTGAAGATCTGGACGCCTGCTGGGAAGTGCTCGCCGAGCCGATCCAGACCGTCATGCGCCGCTACGCCATCGAGAACCCCTACGAGAAGCTCAAGGAGCTGACCCGCGGCAAGGGCATCAGCCCCGAGGCGCTGCTGGCCTTTATCGACGGCCTGGACATGCCGGCCGAGGCCAAGGCCGAGCTCAAGCAACTCACCCCGGCCCGCTACATCGGCAACGCGGTGGCCCAGGCCCAGCGCATCTGATCCGCACCAGCCTCGAGGACGCCCGGCTGAGCCGGGCGTTTTTGTTTTAAGGTTTTTTTCTATTTCAAGGGCTTACTGATGAATCCTGATACTCCGCTGCAACTGCTGGGTGGCCTCACAGCCCGTGAATTCCTGCGCGACTACTGGCAGAAGAAACCGCTGCTGGTGCGCCAGGCCGTGCCCGGCTTCGAAAGCCCGATCAGCCCGGACGAGCTGGCCGGCCTGGCCCTGGAGGAAGAAGTCGAGTCGCGCCTGGTCATCGAGCACGGCGAACGCCCCTGGGAACTGCAACGCGGCCCCTTCGCCGAGGACAGCTTCCAGAACCTGCCCGAGCGCGACTGGACCCTGCTGGTGCAGGCGGTCGACCAGTTCGTCCCGGAAGTGGCCGAACTGCTGGAGGACTTCAAGTTCCTGCCCAAGTGGCGCATCGACGACCTGATGATCAGCTTCGCCGCGCCCGGCGGCGGCGTCGGCCCGCATTTCGACAACTACGACGTTTTCCTGCTGCAGGGTTACGGTCATCGCCGCTGGCAGATCGGCCAGATGTGCGACTCCGAAAGCCCGCTGCTGCCCCACGCCGATCTGAAGATCCTGGCCGAATTCGAACCAACCGATGAATGGGTGCTGGCACCCGGCGACATGCTCTACCTGCCGCCGCGCCTCGCCCACTGTGGCACCGCTGAGGATGATTGCATGACTTATTCCGTGGGTTTCCGCGCGCCGAGCGCCGCCGAAGTCCTGACCCATTTCACCGATTTTCTCGGCCAGTTCCTCCCCGAGGAGGAGCGCTACAGCGACGCCGATATCCAGCCGAGCGAGGATCCCAACCAGATCCAGCGCGACGCCCTGGAGCGCCTGAAGGCCCTGCTCAACGAGCACATGAGCGACGAGCGCCTGCTGATGACCTGGTTCGGCCAGTTCATGACCGAGCCCAAGTATCCGGAGCTAGTCGCCGGCATCGAGATCGACGAAGAAGAATTTCTCGGCAGCCTGGAAGACGGCGCCGTGATCATCCGCAACCCCAGCGCGCGCATGGCCTGGTCGGAAGTCGGCGAGGATCTGGTGCTGTTCGCCAGCGGCCAGAGCCGCCTGGTGTCGGCGCGCCTGCGCGAGCTGCTCAAGCTGATCTGCAGCGCCGATGCGTTACATATCGATAACCTTGGCGCCTGGCTGGCCGATGACGAGGGGCGTACCCTGCTCTGGGAACTGGTCAAGCAAGGTAGTCTGGGGTTCGCCGATGAGTGAGATCCGAGTTCGCGTCGCGGACTGGCACAAGGACAACGCCGAGCTGCGGCGTATCCGCGAAAGCGTGTTCGTCGCCGAACAGGCGGTGCCGCCGGAGCTGGAATGGGACGCCGAAGACGCCGAGGCGGTGCATTTTCTCGCCGAGGAAGGCGACTACGCCGTGGGCACCGCGCGCCTGCTGCCGGACGGCCATATCGGCCGCGTCTCGGTACTCAAGGACTGGCGCGGCCTCAAGGTCGGCGAGGCGCTGATGCAGGCGGTGATCGCGGAAGCGGAAAAACGCGGCCTGGATCGGCAAATGCTCAGCGCCCAGGTGCACGCCACGCCGTTCTATGAAAGGCTAGGCTTCGAGATAGTCAGCGGCGAGTACCTCGACGCCGGCATCCCGCACGTGGACATGGTGCGCACCCGCCAGTAGAGGCCGCAATGGACGACCAAGACGCCCCGCTCGAGACGAGCGATACCCCGCAGCCGGCCGAGCTCGCGGCTATCGAGTTCGAATCGCCGGGGCGTTTTGCCGTGCACAACCCCGAGCCGGCGACAGCGGACGCCCCGCAATGGGAGCCGGCGCCCTTCGTCCTCGGCGCTCACGAGCGCCTGGAGCGCTTCAGTCAGCCACAGCAGGCGCGTGCCCATGTGCTGGCGCTGATCCAGCAGGCGCAGCGCAGCCTGTGCCTGTACAGCGACGACCTGGAACCCTGGCTCTACCATCACGGCAGCGTGCAGCAGGCCTGCACCCGCTTCCTTCTGGCCAGTCCGCGCGCGCGCCTGCGCATCCTCGTGCGCGACCCGACCCGCGCGGTCAAGGAGGGGCATCGTCTGCTCGGCCTGTCGCGGCGCTTGTCCTCGAACCTGCATATCCGCAAACTCAACCCGGATTATCCCAGTGAAGAACTGGCCTACCTGATCGCCGACGACCAGGGCCTGCTGCTGCGCCCCGAGCTCGGCCAGCAGGCCGGCTACGCCCTGTACCGCGACCCGGCGCGGGTGCGCCAGCGCCAGGCGCAGTTCGACCAGGCCTGGGATACCAGCATCAGCGATCCCGATCTGCGGAGTTTCCTGCTATGACCCTGCGTGCCCTGCTCGCCGCCCTGCTTCTCGGCCTGTGCCTGCCGCTGCAGGCGGCCACCGAGGTGATCCCGCTCAACTACCGCACTGCCGACGAGGTGATCGGCGTGGTGCAGTCGGTGCTGGGCAACGAGGGCCGGGTCAGCCCCTACGGCAACCAGCTGATCGTCAACGCCTCGCCGGCCAAGATCGACGAGGTGCGCCAGTTGCTGGAGCAGCTCGACACCCGCCCGCGACGCCTGCTGATCAGCGTGGAGAGCAGCGACAGCAACTACCAGAGCGACCGCGGCTACCGGGTCGACGGCAGCCTCAGCGCCGGCGACGCCGAGGTGCAGATCGGCCGCGGCGAAGTGGGTGGCCGCGACGAGGTGCGCATCATCCGCCGCAGCACCGACAGCCGCGGCGGCGGCACCCAGCAGGTGCAAGCCACCGAGGGCTATCCGGCGCTGATCCAGGTCGGCCAGAGCGTGCCGCTGACCACCACCAGCACCGGCCCCTACGGCCAGGTCTACCAGGACACCCAGTACCGCGACGTGACCCGCGGCTTCTATGTCACCGCCACCCTCTCCGGCGAGCTGGTGCACGTCAGCATCAGCAGCCAGCGCGACCGCCTCAACGCCCACCGCCCCGGCGTGATCGACGTGCAGAGCACCGACACCCGGGTCAGCGGCCGCCTCGGCGAATGGATCACCCTCGGCGGGGTCAACGAGGACACCGCCTCCAGCAGCCGCGACATCCTCCAGCGACGCACCACCCAGGGCCGCGAAGACATGACCCTGCGCCTGAAGGTCGAAGCCCTCGACTGACCCCGACCAAAGTCGCAGCCCCTCGCCGCTTTCGACCAATGGACAGCCCCCGCAATCCCGCGCAACGCTGGAAACGCCCGCACCAGAGGGTTTCCGCCATGACCGGCCGGTCGTCTTGAGAATATGTAGTAGTCTAAAAAAACCACTACAAAACGTTTGACGAAGCTTTTGCCGAGAGGCATGATGGCCTCGCTCCCGCTAGCCAGGGGTCCTGAAAAGGATCTCCAGATCGCCAACGAAGCACTTCGTAGCGGTCCGTGTCCCAACAGCCCACAAGGCCGTACGACGAGGTTGCGACTGGAACGAAGTTGTCCTGAGGGACGGGGAAGCGTTTAGCGTCAGACAGATCGACAGCCCGGCAGGTGCCCAAGGTTTCCACGAGCCGACCGGCCCACGCCAAGCGCCCGAACTGTTCGCCACATCCCCCCTCCTCGCGGTCAATCCTCGCCCCAGCCATTTTCTCGCCGTCAAAGTGGAAGCCTCCCGCAGCCGCTGCATCCGTGCACGCATTGAGTGGGTAGTCGGTGCTCAACCAACACATTTTTTGAAGGATTGACCATGTCCGCATATCAAAACGACATCAAGGCTGTAGCCGCTCTGAAAGAGAAGTTCGGCAGCAGCTGGAGCGCTATCAACCCCGAGTCCGTCGCCCGTATGCGCGCTCAGAACCGTTTCAAGACCGGTCTGGAAATCGCTCAGTACACCGCTGACATCATGCGCAAGGACATGGAAGAGTACGACGCCGACTCCTCCGTCTACACCCAGTCGCTGGGCTGCTGGCACGGCTTCATCGGTCAGCAGAAGCTGATCTCGATCAAGAAGCACCTGAAGACCACCAACAAGCGCTACCTCTACCTGTCCGGCTGGATGGTCGCGGCCCTGCGCTCCGACTTCGGCCCGCTGCCGGACCAGTCGATGCACGAGAAGACCGCCGTCTCCGACCTGATCGAAGAGCTGTACACCTTCCTGCGTCAGGCCGACAGCCGCGAGCTGGACCTGCTGTTCACCGCCCTGGACGCCGCTCGTGACGCTGGCGACCACGCCAAGGCGGCCGAGATCCAGAAGCAGATCGACAACTACGAAACCCACATCGTGCCGATCATCGCCGACATCGACGCTGGCTTCGGTAACCCGGAAGCCACCTACCTGCTGGCCAAGCGCATGATCGAAGCCGGCGCCTGCTGCATCCAGATCGAGAACCAGGTTTCCGACGAGAAGCAGTGCGGCCACCAGGACGGCAAAGTGACCGTTCCGCACGCCGACTTCCTCGCCAAGATCGCTGCCGTTCGCTACGCCTTCCTCGAGCTGGGCATCGACAACGGCGTGATCGTTGCGCGTACCGACTCCCTGGGCGCCGGCCTGACCAAGCAGATCGCCGTGACCAAAGAGCCGGGCGACCTGGGCGACCTGTACAACAGCTTCCTCGATTGCGAAGAAGTGTCCGCTGCCGAGCTGGGCAACGGCGACGTGGTGATCAACCGCGGTGGCAAGCTGCTGCGTCCGAAGCGCCTGCCGTCCAACCTGTTCCAGTTCCGTGCCGGCACCGGCGAAGACCGCTGCGTCCTGGACTGCATCACCAGCCTGCAGAACGGCGCCGACCTGCTGTGGATCGAAACCGAGAAGCCGCACGTTGGCCAGATCAAGGCCATGGTTGACCGCATCCGTGAAGTCATCCCGAACGCCAAGCTGGTGTACAACAACAGCCCGTCCTTCAACTGGACCCTGAACTTCCGTCAGCAGGTGTTCGACGCCATGGTTGCCGAAGGCAAGGACGTTTCCGCCTACGACCGCGCCAAGCTGATGAGCGTCGAGTACGACGAAACCGAACTGGCCCAGATCGCCGACGAGAAGATCCGCACCTTCCAGCGCGACGGTTCGGCCCACGCCGGCATCTTCCACCACCTGATCACCCTGCCGACCTACCACACTGCCGCGCTGTCCACCGACAACCTGGCCAAGGGCTACTTCGCCGACCAGGGCATGCTGGCCTACGTCAAGGGCGTACAGCGTCAGGAACTGCGCCAGGGCATCGCCTGCGTCAAGCACCAGAACATGGCTGGCTCCGACATCGGCGACAACCACAAGGAGTACTTCGCTGGCGAAGCTGCTCTGAAGGCGAGCGGTAAAGACAACACCATGAACCAGTTCCACTAAGAACGGTTCCCCCGCTGCGGGCCACGCACCCGCAGCGTCTCGTTTGCCTAATCCGCCCCGGCCTTGCCGGGGCTTTTTTATGCCTGAGTCGCGGGCCGCCGCGGTCGTGCGCAGCGCTGCCGCTGGCAACGACTGCTGCGCACGACGCCCCCTACGGCCCGTCCTCCGGGCAGATTTGTGCAGCAGCGCACAGCCGTTGTCACTTTCCCGTCGTCTTGCTTGGTTAGCGTCATGGCTCCGTCGATCAGCCTCAGGAGCCCCCCATGCGCAATGAACACGAGCAAGACGTGCTATTCGGCAACGGCGACGAGCCGCTCAGCAACGCCTCCGCCAATCCCCATATCAACGAGTTGATCGAAGCCGGCCTGAGCCGCCGCCAGGTGGTCGCCGGCGGCGCCGCGCTCAGCGTCATGGGCTTTCTCGGCGTGGCCCTGCCCGGCAGTGCCGAGGCCGCCGGCAACCCGCTCAAGGACCTGCTCGAGCGCCTGGACAAGCGCGGCAGGCGCCTGCCGTTCAGCCCGGTGGCGGTGACCCGCGCCGACACCATCAGCGTGCCGCCCGGCTACAAGGCCACGCCCTTCATTCCCTGGGGCACGCCGATCCGCGGCAGCTTTCCGGCCTTTCTCGACAACGCCGGCAACAGCGCCGCCGACCAGGCCGACCAGGTCGGCATGCATCACGACGGCATGCACTTCTTCCCCATCGACGGCCAGCGCGGCGGCGGTCGTAACAGCGACCACGGTCTGCTGGTGCTCAACCACGAGTACATCGACGCGCCGCTGCTGCACCCCAACGGCCCGACGCTGGTGAATGGCAAGCGCAGCAGCGCCGACGAAGTGCGCAAGGAAATCAACGCCCATGGCGCCTCGGTGGT
>NZ_AVOF01000695.1:0-854 GCF_000465935.2 Pseudomonas sp. EGD-AK9 | reverse complement strand
GATTTCGATCGCAGCGTCGGATTGAAAAATATCAATCAGCGGCTGAAACATTTTTGCGGAAGCGAGTTGATGATCAGCAGCATTCCGGATGCAGGCACCTCTGTCTCAATGCTCATTCATCTCGCTGAAACAACAGAAAGCCCTGCAGAACTGAAGGACACAGAACGAACCTAAACGAAAATTGAGATAAAAAAAGACGCCGTTTCTAACGGCATCTTTTTTATTCCGGCGACTTTGCTTGCTGCTTCAGCAGGTCTCTGATTTCTTTCAGCAGCTCCTCCTGCGCATCCACCGCTTCCTCCGCAGCCTCTTCTTCTGCTGCTTCTTTTTTGCGCCTTAACCCATTCAAAGTCCGAATGACGATAAAAATGGAGAACGATATAATTAAGAAGTTCACAATCGTCTGTATAAAACTTCCATATTTCACTACAGCATCGCCAAACGTAAACGACAGGCCTGAAAAGTCAAGCCCTCCCAGCAGCAAACCGACCAAAGGCATAATGATATCATTTACTAGAGATGTGACGATCTTTCCGAAAGCGCCGCCTATCACAACACCAATCGCAAGGTCTACGATATTCCCCCGCATGGCAAAGGCTTTAAATTCATTCCACATACAATCACCTGCTTTTCTATATTTGTAAAGAAAAAAAGACAAATGTGCCGCTGGCCATTTGCCTTTTTTCAATTATTCTCCGAGGGCAAAAGTCAGTTCTACTTCGCAAACGACTTCGCCATCAACTGTGGCAACGCCTTTTCCGCGCCCGATTGTGCCGCGGGCACGAATGATTTCAACCTCAAGGTGAAGCTGGTCACCAGGCTTGACTTGTTTTTTAAAGCGGCAGTTATCAATG
>NZ_AVOF01000694.1:0-855 GCF_000465935.2 Pseudomonas sp. EGD-AK9 | reverse complement strand
AAACCGCGCCCCGCCTCGCCGGCACGCGCCGCCTCGATGGCGGCGTTGAGCGCCAGCAGGTTGGTCTGCTCGGCCACCGACTTGATCACGTCCATCACGCTGCCGATCTTGTCGCTCTCCTGCTGCAGGCCGTGCATCGCCTCGCTGGAGCGGCTGACCTCGGCGGCCAGGCGCTCGATCTGGACGATCACCTCCGCCACCACCTGATCGCCCAGGCGTGCCTGGCCGTCGGCATCGTTGGCCGCCTGCGAGGCCTGCTCGGCGTTGCGCGCCACTTCCTGCACGGTGGCCGACATCTCATGCATGGCGGTGGCCACCTGGTCGGTCTCGCTCTTCTGGCTGTTGACGCCGGCGCTGGTCTGCTCGGTGACCGCCGACAGCTCCTCGGCGGCGCTGGCGATCTGGGTGACGCTGTCGCGGATGCCGCCGATCAGCTCGCGCAGGGTCGTGGCCATGTGCTGGATGCCCTGCTGCAGCTGGCCCATCTCGTCGCGGCGGTCGACCCGCACGCTGGCGGTCAGGTCGCCGTCGGCGATGCGCTGCACCGCGCCCAGGGTGTCCTGCAGCGGACGGGTGATCTGCCGGGTGATGACCCAGGCGGCGAGCACGCCGAACAGCAGGGCCAGCAGCGTGGCGCCGATCTGCAGGCTGCGCGCCTGGGCGCTCTCGATGGCCATGCGCTGCATCTGGAACTGGTACAGGGTCTCGCTGATGCGCACGATCTCGGCCTGCTGCTCGGTCATCTCCTGACGGGTGCGGGCGATGTCGGCGGTGGCGGCCTTGAACGCCTGCACGGTCTGCTCGAACTGGCCGAGCGCGGCGGCGATGCGCCGCACCGCGTCCTGCTGGGCGCTG
>NZ_AVOF01000693.1:0-859 GCF_000465935.2 Pseudomonas sp. EGD-AK9 | reverse complement strand
CGTGCTGATCTACCTGTTCAGCATGGCCGCCGGCGCGGTGCTGCTGCGCGGGGTGTGGCGCTGGCTGGCCGGGCTGGCCACGCTGCTGTGCGCCGCGGTACTGGCGATGCTCGGCGGCGATGCGCTGTACGCCCTGGTCCTGCTCGGCCTGTTGCTGCTGCTCGATCAATTGCGGGCGACGCGCAGGTCCCTGGCGTAGGGGGCGCCATGCGCACAGGGGGTCGATAGGCGATGTTTGCACTGCGCACGCCGCGACACCCTATGGCGTGACCACAGGGCGCTTGGGGTTCTATCCTTGCAGCGAACCCGCCTGCCCTTATCCGGCGCTGCGCGCCAGCTTCTCCTGCGGGAGAAGGACACCAGGAAGGCGTCGCTTCGCGACTTTCACCCCCAAGGATGCCCCATGCGCCGCGTGCTGAACGACCTGAAGATCATGATCCTGGCCAACCTGTGGATAGTGCCGGTGGTGGCCGCACTGGTCTGGGCGCTGTTCCAGTTCGTCGCCCCGCCGCCGCCAATGAGCGCCAGCATGGCCACCGGCACCCAGGGCGGGGCCTACCAGCAATTCGCCGAGCGGCTCAAGGAGGAACTGGCCAAGGAAGGCTTCGAGCTGCACCTGGTGCCCACCTCCGGCTCGCGCGACAACCTGCAGCAGTTGCTGGCCGACGCCCCCCAGGTGCAGATCGCCCTGGTGCAGAGCGGCCTGGAACGCCAGCTCGCGCCGGCCGAGCAGCAACGGCTGGAGAGCCTGGGGGCGATCTACCAGGAACCGCTGTGGCTGTTCTATCGGCGCGAGGCCAGCCTCGACCGCATCGCCGACCTGCTGCCGCTGCGCCTTGGCCTCGGCGGCGAAGGCAGC
>NZ_AVOF01000692.1:0-860 GCF_000465935.2 Pseudomonas sp. EGD-AK9 | reverse complement strand
CTCGGCGGCGGCGCGGGCGGCGTGGCGGGCTCGCTGGCGCAGGCGCCGAGCAGGCCGGTGAGGATCAGGGCAAGCAGCGGCAGGGATAGGTCATGGCGTCTTCTGCTGTTCGGGCGGGCGTCTATATAGCCTAAAGCACCTGGCTTGTCTTGCCGCTTCGATGCGCTACCATGGCGCCTTTGCCGCCACCTGCCAGCGCCTGCCATGCATTGTCCATTCTGCGCCGCCAACGACACCAAGGTCATCGATTCGCGTCTGGTCGCCGAGGGCGATCAGGTGCGCCGTCGCCGCGAATGCGTGGCCTGCGGCGAACGCTTCACCACCTTCGAGACCGCCGAACTGGTGATGCCGCGCCTGATCAAGCAGGACGGCAGCCGCCAGCCGTTCGACGAGGACAAGCTGCGTGCCGGCATGCAGCGCGCGCTGGAGAAGCGCCCGGTGAGCGTCGAGCGCCTCGAGGAAGCCATCGCCCGCATCAAGCAGCAATTGCGCGCCACCGGCGAGCGCGAGGTGAAGTCCCTGGTGCTCGGCGAGCTGGTGATGGGCGAGCTGCGCAAGCTCGACGAGGTCGCCTACATCCGTTTCGCCTCGGTGTACCGGCGTTTCCAGGATCTCAACGAGTTCCGCGAAGAGATCGAGCGCCTCTCTCGCGAGCCGTCGAAAGCCCGATGAGCGCGCACGACCACGCCTTCATGGCGCGCGCCCTGCAGCTGGCGCGCAAGGGCCTGTACTCCACCCATCCCAATCCGCGGGTCGGCTGCGTCATCGTGCGTGACGGGCGCATCGTCGGCGAAGGCTGGCATGCCCGTGCCGGCGAGCCGCACGCCGAGGTGCACGCCCTGCGCCAGGCCGCCGAGCTG
>NZ_AVOF01000691.1:0-864 GCF_000465935.2 Pseudomonas sp. EGD-AK9 | reverse complement strand
AATCTCGCGCGCTGGCCGGTGCGCGGCCTGCTGATCTTCCTGCGCAGCGTGCCGGAGATCGTCTGGGCACTGCTGTTCGTCCGCGCCGTCGGCCTCGGCCCGACCGCCGGGGTGCTGGCCATCGCCATCACCTACGCCGGCATGCTCGGCAAGGTCTACGCGGAAATCTTCGAGTCGGTCGACGCCCGCCCCAGCCGCGCCCTGCTGCTGGCCGGCAGTGGCCGCCTGAGCGCCTTCGCCTACGGCGTGCTGCCCAATGCCGCGGGAGAGATGCTGTCCTACACCGTGTACCGCTGGGAATGCGCGATCCGCGCCTCGGTGGTGATGGGCTTCGTCGGCGCCGGCGGCCTCGGCCAGCAGATCGACCTGTCGATGCGCATGTTCGCCGGCGGCGAGGTGGCCAGCATGCTGCTGGTGTTCCTCGCCCTGGTGCTGCTGGCCGACCAGCTCAGCCGCCTGCTGCGCGCGAGGCTGCTATGAGAACCGGCAACCTGATTCTGCTCGCCGCCCTGATCGCCGCGGTGATCGCTTCCTTCCTCTACCTGGGCATCGACCTGGCCGGCCTGGTTGGTGGCGACAGCCTGACGCAGATGGCCAGGTACGCCGGCGGCTTTATGCAGCCGGACTTCTCCGCCGCGCACCTGCAGGCCATCGGCCGCGGCGCCCTGGAAACCCTGGCCATGTCCGCCATCGGCACCCTGCTCGCCGCCCTGCTAGGCCTGGCCCTGGCGCTGCCGGCCGCCGGGCGTTTCGGCGGCTTTGCCCTGCATGCCACACGCCTGCTGCTCAACGCCCTGCGCGCCATCCCCGAACTGGTGTGGGCCGCGCTGATGGTGCTGGCCGCCGGCCTCGGCCCCAACGCCG
>NZ_AVOF01000690.1:0-866 GCF_000465935.2 Pseudomonas sp. EGD-AK9 | reverse complement strand
CGCCAGGCCTAGCGCGGCGAGGCCCTGTTGCGCGCCTGCTGGCGCATGGCCTGGGTCGACGGTCGGGTCGGCGCGGCGGAGCACGAGCTGATGCTGCTGTGGGGCAAATGGCTGGGCTGGAACGGTGCTCGCCTGGAGGCCCTGGGCGAGGAGTACGCGCCGCGGCGCAGTCAGCCGCCGGTGGCCACCGGCGGCAGCTACAAGGAGGCGTTGCGGCTGCTGGGGGTGGCGGCGGACAGCGAGCCCGAGCAGGTCAAGCGCGCCTATCGCCGTCTGCTCAGTCGACACCATCCGGACAAGCTGGCTGGTGCCGGGGCGTCGCCTGCGCGCCTGCGCGAAGCCACCGAAACCACCCGCCAGCTGCACCAGGCCTATGCGCTGATTCGCGAGCGGCGTGGCTGGCGTTAGCCGCCGCTCATCGCGCTCGGCGCCGCGGCGCGGATATTCAGGCTCAGCCAGCCGCGCAGGCGGCGATACAGTTGTTCCTGCTCGACGCCGCGATTGCCCGGCAGGGCCTTCATCGCCACCTGCACGTAGGTCGGGTGCTTGACCCTCTTGCTGGCCTGCAGGCGCCTGAGCGCGGCCTGGCGGTCGCCGGCCTGGTCCTTGTAATAGAAGTCGCCGGTGGCCAGTTCGAGTTGCGGCACCAGCTCGTCCAGCGGCGGGGAAAAGCCGGCCGGTACGGCGGCGGCCACTAGCAGTAGGTTATGGATATCTTCCGGCTGGCGTTCGGCCAGGTACTGGGCGGCCCAGTAGGCGCCGCTGCCGTGGCCGAGCAGGACGATACGGCTGGCCTGCTGCTGGCGGGCGAAGGCGATGCCGGCGTCGATGCGCGCCATCACCCGCTGCGCATGGGCGCTGCGGCG
>NZ_AVOF01000689.1:0-868 GCF_000465935.2 Pseudomonas sp. EGD-AK9 | reverse complement strand
TGATTCTTCAAATGAGGATTATGCGGGACATGAAAAAACAGTGCTTCGGCTGCTTGAGGAGCTTGAAGCAGATGATATCCCGATGCTGACGGCTTACAATAAACGTGATCAAAAACTGCCTGATTTTATACCGTCCGCCGGAAGGGATCACATTATGGTCAGTGCGAAATTTGAGGACGACGCTGAAATCTTTAAAGAAGCGATTCAGCGCTATTTGCGCCAAGAACTGTTAACGTCTTTTGAAGCACATGTGCCGGCAAGTGAAGGGAAGCTCCTTTCCAGAATCAAATCGGAAACGATGGTAGACCGCTTCTATTTTAATGAAGAAAATGAACAGTATGACATATCCGGCTATGTCCAAGAAGAGCAAAGTATCATAGGAGAATTAAAGAAGTATATGTAGGAAGGAAATATAAAGACATGTTTGACACATTAACACACGGAGAATTATTGAAGAAAACGGCAATGGAAGTGGAAGCGGACATTGCCGGCATTCATAAACAAATAGAAGAAATCAGCGAGCGAAATGAGTGGAGAGTGCTTCAAAGCTATAGAAAACACAAAGTAAGCGACACTCATTTCACGCCGTCTACTGGATACGGCTATGATGATATCGGAAGAGACACGCTTGAAAGCATATATGCGGATGTGTTTGGCGGAGAAGCGGGGCTTGTAAGGCCGCAAATCATTTCAGGCACACATGCCATCTCAATTGCTTTGTTCGGTGTCCTCAGACCGGGGGACGAGCTCCTTTATATCACGGGCAAGCCGTATGATACGCTAGAGGAAATTGTGGGCGTCAGGGGTGGAGAAAACGCTGGATCGCTAAAGGATTTTCAAATCGGCTATAATGCGGTTGATCTGACGA
>NZ_AVOF01000688.1:0-870 GCF_000465935.2 Pseudomonas sp. EGD-AK9 | reverse complement strand
GCTATATGGAGTACCTGGTCGATCACGGCCAGTTCGCCGACTTGCCCGAGCAGCTCGGCCAATTCGTCGAGCAGCGCCTGCTCGGCGAGGACGAAGCCCAGGCGCAGGCCGGCCAGGCCGAAGAACTTGCCGAACGAACGCAGCAGGATCATTCCCGGCTGCGCGCCGTGAGCGGCCAGGCTGTGCTCGGGGGTGCAATCCATGAAGGCCTCGTCGACCAGCAGCCAACCGCCGCGCTCGGCCAGTTGCGCGTGCCAGGCGAGCAGGCGCGGCGTCTCGATGCGCCGGCCGGTGGGATTGTTCGGGTTGACCAGCAGCAGCACGTCGAGGCGCGGCAGGGCGCGGTCGATGGCGCCCTCGCTGAGCTGCATCACCCGGTGCCCCTCGCGGCGCCAGGCGGCCGCGTGTTCGGCGTAGGTCGGCGAGAGGATGCCCACCGTGCAGCCCTTGCGCAGGCGCGGCAAGGCCTGGATCGCCGCCTGCGAGCCGGCCACCGGCAGCAGGCTGGCCGCGCCGTAGTAGTCGCGGGCGACGGCTTCCAGGCCATCGTCCGGCTCCGGCAGGCGGGCCCAGGCCTCGGCCGCAATCGCCGGCAGCGGCCAGCCATAGGGGGCGATGCCGGTGGACAGGTCCAGCCAGTCCTCCCGGGCGATGCCGTATTGCTGCGCCGCCGCGCGCAGGCGGCCTCCATGCTCAAGCACCCAGTACCTCCCAGAGTCCCAGCAGCGCCAGCCACAGCAGCACGCCGCCCCACACCAGATTCAACGCCCGTTCGATATCGCGCGCCCGCGGCGGCGGCCCCTCGCCCAGTTGCGGGCGCACATGCAGCTCGCCGTGATACTCGGCCGCACCGCCCAGGCTCACCCCCAG
>NZ_AVOF01000687.1:0-871 GCF_000465935.2 Pseudomonas sp. EGD-AK9 | reverse complement strand
ACTTGCGACCTTCCTCGATCAGGGTCAGCAGCAGGGCCTCGCTGTAGCGCGCCTGCAGCGGCGCATCGGCCGCGACGCCGAGGTAGCGCTCGCAGGTGCGGGCGAACGCCTCGATCACCGCGTGCGCCAGTTGCTGACGCGGCGCGTCGAGGTGGAGGCCGGGGTCGACGATGGCGAAGCGCGGGTGCAGCAGCGGGCTGGCGAAGGGCAGCTTCTGCTGGCGTTCGGCATGGCTGACCAGGCCCTCGGCGTGGCTCAGGGCGCTGCCGATCGGCAGGGTCAGCAGGCAGCCCAGCGGCAGCGCCGCGCGGATCGGCGCGCCGCACAGCAGTTGCAGCGGATCGCCGGGGTGGCACAGGGCGGCGGCGAGGAACTTGCCGGCATCGATCGGCGCGTCGCCGCCGATGGCCAGGACGAAGTCGCAGGCGTCGTGCCGGGCCTGGGCCACGGCGCGCAGCAGGGTGTCGTACTGCGGGTTGGGCTCGATCCCGGCGAAGCGGCTGAGCGGGCGCCCGTGCAGGCTGCGCTCCACCTCGGCCCAGACGCCGTTGCGCAGGATGTCGGCGCCGGCGTGCAGGGCCAGCACGCGGCTGCCGGGCGGGATTTCCTCGGCCAGGCGGGCGATCTGGCCGCGGCCGAAGTGCAGCCGGGTCGGGTTGTAGACGCTGAAGTTGCGCATGGGCGAAGCCTCGCTGCTGCGCTCACTATAGCGCCGGCTGCGCCGCCCGCCGGGCGAACCGCCCGGCGGGCTTGGGCGCAGGCATGGCCGTGCCTATAATGCGCGCCTTGCTGCAGGGGGTGAGATGAACACAGACGAACAACGTTTCGGCGGCATAGCCCGGCTCTACGGCCGCGAGGGCTATGCGCGGCT
>NZ_AVOF01000686.1:0-870 GCF_000465935.2 Pseudomonas sp. EGD-AK9 | reverse complement strand
TGTAAAGCATTTGACAATAGCGCGAATGGTTTTGTGCCCGGCGAGGGTGCGGGTGCGCTGGTTCTGAAAAGGCTGAAAGATGCGGAAGCGGACCGTGACCATATTTATGGCATCATCATTGGCTCGGGTATTAATCAGGACGGGAAAACAAACGGAATCACAGCACCGAGTGCGAAAAGCCAAATGGACCTGGAAAGAGACATATATGAAACATACGGCATACATCCTGAGAGTATCAGTTATGTCGAGATGCATGGCACAGGAACAAAACAAGGCGATCCAATTGAATTAGAAGCTCTGTCCACCGTATTTCAAGAAAAAACAGACAAAAAGCAGTTTTGCGCAATCGGTTCCGTCAAAAGCAATATTGGTCATACATCCGCGGCGGCAGGAGTAGCCGGGGTTCAAAAAGTGTTATTATGCATGAATCATAAAACACTTGTGCCGACATTGAACTTCACGACACCGAATGAGCATTTTGAATTTGAGCATTCTCCTTTATACGTAAATACGGAGCTTAAGCCTTGGGAAACGGCTGATGGAAAACCGCGGAGAGCATGTGTGAGCTCCTTCGGATATAGCGGAACGAATGCCCATATTGTGATAGAGGAATATCAGCCTGACAAGAGGAACGATCGATTAACAAAGCAGCACCGCTCAGCATTATTTGTACTCTCAGCGAAAAAAGAGAAGCAATTGAAGGCCTATGCGGAAGCAATGAAAGATTTTGTAACTTCCAATGAAGATATCGATCTGGAGGATATGGCATACACACTTCAGACGGGCCGGGAAGCAATGGATTATCGCATGGCGTTTTTGGCGGATTCGAGAGAAATGCTGATCAAAGCTTTAGATGATTATTTGGCTGAA
>NZ_AVOF01000685.1:0-15814 GCF_000465935.2 Pseudomonas sp. EGD-AK9 | reverse complement strand
CCGAACGCCTGCAGGCCAAGCCGCACAACGGCGTGGCCCGGCGCTACAGCCAGCGCGCCGCCGAGCTGGCGGCCTAGGGGGCGAGCCGGGCCTAATGTCGTGCACAGAGGAATCGGCCTCGTCACCCCCTCTCCCGTTTACGGGAGAGGGGATGGGGCAGAGGGTGGGCAATGAGCACAAAACTCGTTGGTCCCCTCCCTGAGGCTATGTCTGCGTTAAGTGTTGGTGGGCAGAGGCCGTAGGGTGGGCTTTAGCCCACCAGCGGTGGTTCGCCTGGGCTAAAGCGGATCGCCGCCCGGCGCATCCTACGCAGGCCAGCCGGCGCTTCCAGCGCGCGCCCTGTAGCCCGGCTGCAATCCGGGGACATCCTCGGCCGTCCCGGATGGCATCCGCGCCAGGCGCCGACCTACAGCAATTCCTTCAACCGATGCCAGGCCATGCCGAGGGCCAGCAGCGGCGAGCGCAGGTACTTGCCGCCGGGGAAAGTCATGTGCGGCACCTTGGCGAACAGCTCGAAGCCGCGGCTCTCCTGGCCGGCGATGGCCTCGGCGAGCAGCTTGCCGGCCAGGTGGGTGGCGTTGACCCCGTGGCCGGCGTAGGCCTGGGCGTGGAACACGTTGGCCTGATCCTTGAGCCGGCCGATCTGCGGCAGGCGGTTGGCGCCGATGCCGATCATGCCGCCCCACTGGTAGTCGATGCGCACGCCGGCCAGCTGCGGGAAGACCTTGAGCATCTTCGGCCGCATATAGGCGGCGATGTCCGCCGGATCGCGCCCGGAATAGTGGCAGGCACCGCCGAACAGCAGGCGCCGGTCGGCCGAGAGGCGGTAGTAGTCCAGCGCCACGCGCTGGTCGCACAGGGCCATGTTCTGCGGAATGATCGAACGCGCCTGGGCCTCGGACAGCGGCTCGGTGGCGATCACGTAGCTGCCGGCCGGCAGCACCTTGCCGCTCAGGGTCGGTTCCAGGCCGTTGATATAGGCGTTGCAGGCCAGCACCAGGTACTTGGCGCGCACCTGGCCGCGGGCGGTGTGCACGCGCAGCTCGCGGCCGTAGTCGATGCGCGTCACCGGCGAGTCCTCGAACAGCTGCACGCCCAGGCTCGCGGCCGCCGCCGCTTCGCCCAGGGCCAGGTTGAGCGGGTGCAGGTGACCCGAGCCCATGTCGATCATGCCGCCGACATAGTTGTCGGAGCCGACCACCTCGTGCATCTGCTCCGGCTGCAGCAGGCGCAGCTGGTGGCGGTAGCCGAGGCTCGCCAGCTCGGCCTTGTCCTCGGCGAAACCAGCCAGGTGCTCGGGCTTGTTGGCCAGGTCGCAGTAGCCCCAGGTCAGGTCGCAGTCGATCTGGAACTCTTCGACGCGCCGGCGCACCAGCTCCACCGCCTCCAGGCCCATCAGCTTGAGCTCACGCACCCCATCCTGGCCGATCACGTTCGCGAACTGCTCGACGCCGTGGCCGACGCCGCGGATCAGCTGGCCGCCGTTGCGCCCGCTGGCGCCCCAGCCGATCTTGCGCGCCTCCAGCAGCGCCACCGTCAGGCCCTTGCGCGCCAGCTCGATGGCGGTGTTCAGGCCGGAATAGCCGCCGCCGACTATGCACACGTCCACCTGCAGCTCGCCGCCCAGAGGCGGGTAGGCGAGCTGGCGATTGACGCTGGCGGCGTAGTAGGAGGCGGCGTGCTGGGGGCCGTGAACCGGCTGGTGAACGCGGGCGTTCATGTGTGAAATCCTGATTTTTGTGTGTGGAAAATTCAACGCAGCATAAGCGCGGAATCTGCATGGCGCCAAGGGGGCCGCCGGAAAAATCAATGCAGGAGCGGCCTTAGCCGCGGCCATCACGCGCCGATTCGCGGCTGCAGTCGCTCCTGCAGCACCGGCCCGCGCGGCGCAGTACACTGCCGGCATCGTTTTCCGGACGCCCGAGCATGAGCTGCACCGACCGCAAGATCGACCACCTGCGCCGGCAGATCCCGCGCTTCGCCTGCGTGCCCGGCTGCCACGACTGCTGCGGGCCGGTCACCGCCTCCTCGGAGGAACTGGCGCGGTTGCCGGTGAAGAGCGAGGCCGAACACGACGCGGCGCTGGCCGCCTACAACTGCGTGCATCTGGGCCCGCAGGGCTGCCAGGTCTACGAGCAACGCCCGCTGATCTGCCGGTTGTTCGGCACCACGCCGAACCTGCCCTGCCCACACGGTCGCGGCCCCGAGCAGCCGATCGAGCCCGCGGTGGAGCGCCAGGTGCACCGGCTGATCGCCACCACTCGCCAGCGGCTGGTGTAGAGCCAGGTGCACCACCTGATCGCCACGACCCGCCAGAGGCTCTTGTAGGGTGGGCTTTAGCCCACGCTGACCGTCGTTGGTGGGCTAAAGCCCACCCTACGGGGCCTTTGCACCAGCTAGTAGGGTGGATAACGCGAAGCTTATCCACCAATAGGGGCTCTAACGTGTTGCACGACCATGGTGGAAAACGCTTCGCGGTTTTCCATCCAGCTTGTTTTTCAACTTGGGGCTTGTCGCTTGCAGCTTGTCGCCGCCTTATTCCGGCACAGGCAGCGCCAGCGACTCCTTCACCTCTTCCATGACGATATAGCTCTTCGACTCGCGCACGTGCGGCAGCTTGAGCAGGATGTCGCCGAGCAGCTTGCGGTAGCTGGCCATCTCGTTGATCCGCGCCTTGACCAGGTAATCGAAGTCGCCGGACACCAGGTGGCATTCGAGCACGTGCGGCAGCTTGAGCACGGCGCGGCGGAATTCCTCGAAGGTGTCGCCGGACTTGTAGTCCAGGCTGATCTCGACGAACACCAGCAGGTTGGCCTTGAGGTGTTGCGGATTGAGCCGGGCGTGGTAGCCCATGATGATCCCCTCGCGCTCCAGGCGGCGTACGCGCTCGGTGCAGGGCGTGGTGGACAGGCCCACCCGCTCGCCCAGTTCGGTGAAGCTGATGCGCCCGTCCTCCTGCAGGATGCGGAGGATGTTGCGGTCGATCTTGTCCAGTTCGCGACGACTCTGATGCTGGGTTCTCATGGGGAATCCGCCTCTGTAAAAGCGATTTTTGCCAAGAATTCTCGCCAAATATAGCTGTGTATATGGTGAAAAGCACTGCACGGCTCTCCCTATACTGCGCCCCAACGACAACTCTGGTCTTGGACGTCCGTGCCCTGGCGCGGCGGGGAGAAAAGCATGCGTGTTCTGGTTCTCGGCAGTGGTGTGATCGGTACCGCCAGTGCGTACTACCTGGCCCGTCAGGGCTTCGAGGTGGTGGTGGTCGACCGCCAGAACGGCCCGGCCCTGGAAACCAGCTTCGCCAACGCCGGCCAGGTCTCCCCCGGCTACGCCTCGCCCTGGGCCGCCCCGGGCATCCCGCTCAAGGCCATCAAGTGGCTGCTGCAGAAGCACGCCCCGCTGGCGATCAAGGCCACCGGCGATATCGACCAGTACCTGTGGATGGCGCAGATGCTGCGCAACTGCACCGCCAGCCGCTATGCGGTGAACAAGGAGCGCATGGTGCGCCTGTCCGAGTACAGCCGCGACTGCCTCGACGAGCTGCGCGCCGAGACCGGCATCGCCTACGAAGGTCGCCAGCTCGGCACCACCCAGCTGTTCCGCACCCAGGCCCAGGTCGATGCCGCGGCCAAGGACATCGCCGTGCTGGAAGCCTCCGGCGTGCCCTTCGAGCTGCTCGACCGCGACGCCATCGCCCGCGTCGAACCGGCCCTGGCCGGGGTCAAGCACAAGCTGGCCGGCGCCCTGCGCCTGCCCAACGACCAGACCGGCGACTGCCAGATGTTCACCACCAAGCTGGCCGAGATGTGCATCAAGCTGGGGGTGGAATTCCGCTTCGGGCAGAACATCCAGCGCCTGGATGCCGTGGGCGACCGCATCAACGGCGTGTGGATCGACGGCAAGCTGGAAACCGCCGACCGTTATGTCCTGGCGCTGGGCAGCTACAGCCCGCAGCTGCTCAAGCCGCTGGGCGTGCGCGCGCCGGTCTACCCGCTCAAGGGCTACTCGCTGACCGTGCCGATCACCAACGCCGAGATGGCGCCGACCTCGACCATCCTCGACGAGACCTACAAGGTGGCGATCACCCGTTTCGACGGCCGCATCCGCGTCGGCGGCATGGCCGAGATCGCCGGGTTCGACCTGAGCCTCAACCCCAAGCGTCGCGCCACCCTGGAAATGATCACTGCCGACCTCTATCCCGAGGGCGGCGACCTCAAGCAGGCCGAGTTCTGGACCGGTCTGCGCCCGGCCACCCCGGACGGCACGCCGATCGTCGGCGCCAGCGCCTACCGCAACCTGTTCCTCAATACCGGCCACGGCACCCTGGGCTGGACCATGGCCTGCGGCTCCGGTCGCCTGCTGGCGGATCTGATCGGCAACAAGCGCCCGCAGATCAGCGCCGAAGGCCTGGATATCTCGCGTTACTCGGGCAAGACCCGCGAGCTCGAGGCTGCGCCGCAGCCGCTGCGCACCTGATAGGCTGCGCGTCCCGTAATCCAAGGAGCTTTACCCCTATGTCGATCCAGCGCCTGCATGTGGAAAAACGCTACAGCGAAGTGGTGATCCACAACGGCACCGTCTACCTCGCCGGCCAGCTGGCCGACGATTACAGCGGCGACATCCGCCAGCAGACCCGCGAGACCCTGGCCAATATCGACCGCATGCTGGCCGAGGCCGGCAGCGACAAGAGCAAGATTCTCTCCGTGACCATCTACCTCAAGGACATGGACGCCCACTACGACGGCCTCAACGCCGAGTACGACGCCTGGGTCGCCGAGGGTGCCGCGCCGGCGCGCGCCTGCGTCGAGGCGAAGATGTACAAGCCCGAGGTGCTGGTGGAGATGATGGTGGTGGCGGCCCTCTAAGGCGGCCACCCTCCGGACCGTCGTGGCGCGACGTCATAAATTTCTCCCGGAATTTTTTGTGTTGGCTTTTCGCCCGGCTGTCCCGCCGGGCTTTTTTTGACTGGTAGCGCGTAGCCCGGATGGCATCCGGGTTGCGCCATACACCTCGCCTCGGCGAAGCATCGAGAGACCGCGAACCATGCGTCCCGCCCGTGCCCTGATCGACCTCGACGCCCTGCGTCACAATTACCAACTGGCCCGCGAACTGAGCGGCGCCCGCGCCCTCGCCGTGGTCAAGGCCGATGCCTACGGGCACGGCGCGGTGCGCTGCGCCCAGGCCCTGGAGCGCGAGGCCGACGGCTTCGCCGTGGCCTGCATCGAGGAGGCGCTGGCCCTGCGCGAGGCCGGCATCCGCGCGCCGATCCTGCTGCTGGAAGGCTTCTTCGAGGCGGCCGAGCTGGCGCTGATCGAGCAGCACCAGCTGTGGTGCGTGGTCCACGCGCTGTGGCAGGTCGAGGCCATCGAGCAGGCGAGTCTGGGCACGCCATTGAATGTCTGGCTCAAGCTGGACTCGGGCATGCACCGCGTCGGCCTGCACCCGGCCGACTACCAGGGCGCCTACCGCCGGCTGCTGGCCAGCGGCAAGGTGAGCAAGATCGTGCTGATGAGCCACTTCGCCCGCGCCGACGAGCCCGACTGCCCGCGCACCGCCGAACAGCTGGCAATGTTCCAGCAGGCCCGTGAGGGCCTGGCCGCCGAGGTCAGCCTGCGCAACTCGCCGGCCGTGCTCGGCTGGCCACAGGTGCCAAGCGACTGGGTGCGTCCCGGCATCATGCTGTACGGCGCCACCCCCTTCGAACAGGCCCAGGAGCAGGCGGCGCGGCTCAAGCCGGTGATGACCCTGGAGTCGAAGGTCATCAGCCTGCGCGAACTGCCGGCCGGCGAGCCGGTGGGCTACGGCGCGCGCTTTGTCAGCGAGCGACCGACCCGCGTCGGCGTGGTCGCCATGGGCTATGCCGACGGCTATCCGCGCCACGCGCCGACCGGCACGCCGGTAGCGGTGGACGGCCAGCTGACCCGGCTGATCGGCCGGGTGTCGATGGACATGCTCACCGTCGATCTCACCGACCTGCCGCAAGCCGGCCTCGGCAGCCGCGTGGAGCTGTGGGGCAAGCAAGTGCTGGCCAGCGACGTGGCCCTGGCCGCCGGCAGCATTCCCTACCAGCTGTTCTGCAACCTGCGTCGGGCGCCGCTGCTTTATCTCGGCGGCTGAGAGCCTGTTCAAAGGCTGCTGCGCGTCGGCCCTGCTGCGTTAAAAACAGGCTCGGCAAGCCGCTTGCGGCTAACGCGCTTCAGCGCGGCCCGAAGGGCGAGTGCAACGAGTAATGCTCATTTACAACTCGTAAACTCCGCTTCCTCGCCTGTTTTTGCCTTGCATGGCTCTAGCTCGCGAGCCTTTGCATAGGCTCTAACGGGGGCGGTGTAGGCGAGCGCGAACGCCAGTGTTGTAAATTCCGAACGCTGTGCCATGATACGGACACTTTTTCCGCATCTGCCCCAGGGGGGACACCAGCATTGGACGTCGGCGTTCGACTGCAATCGATTCGTAAGCTCAAAGGCCTTTCCCAACGTGAACTCGCCAAGCGTGCGGGGGTCACCAACAGCACCATCTCGATGATCGAGAAGAACAGCGTGAGCCCTTCGATCAGCTCGCTGAAGAAGGTGCTCGGCGGCATCCCCATGTCGCTGGTGGAGTTCTTCTCCCTCGACCTGGAGCAGGAGAACCAGGCCCAGGTGGTCTACCGGGCCTCCGAACTGACCGATATCTGCAGCGGCGCCATCACCATGAAGCTGATCGGCAAGGCCCATCCGAGCCGTGCCATCGCCTTCCTCGACGAGACCTACCCGGTCGGCGCCGACACCGGCGACGAGATGTACGCCCACGAGGGCGAGGAGGCCGGCATGCTGGTGGAAGGCAAGCTGGAACTGACCGTGGGCAGCGAGGTGTTCATCCTCGAGCCGGGCGACAGCTACTACTTCGAGAGCAGCAAGCCGCACCGCTTCCGCAACCCCTTCGACGCGCCGGCGCGGCTGATCAGCGCCACCACACCGGCGAATTTCTGATCAATAACCCTGCGACAATCTGGGTTGTTTCGGCCCGGGCGGCTTGCCGTTATACTGTCGCCCGCTCGCGAAACCGTGGCCGCGGGCGTGACTAGCCACGAAGAGGGTGTACCGTGAATCTGATGAAGAAAATGCTGGTGGCACCGGCTGCCGTCTTGGCCCTGTGGGCAGTGACTGCTCAGGCCACGACCGATGAAGCCATCGCCGAACGCCTCAAGCCGGTCGGCGAAGTGTGCATCATGGGCGAAGAATGCAAGGGCGTCGGCGCCGTTGCCGTGGCCGCCGGCGGCGCGCGCAGCACCGACGACATCATCGCCAAGCATTGCAACGCCTGCCATGGCGCCGGCGTGCTGGGCGCGCCGAAGATCGGCGACACCGCCGCCTGGAAAGAGCGCGCCGACCACCAGGGCGGCCTCGACGGCATCCTGGCCAAGGCCATCTCCGGCATCAACGCCATGCCGCCGAAAGGCACCTGCGCCGACTGCTCCGACGACGAGCTGCGCGACGCGATCAAGAAGATGTCCGGTCTGTAAGACCCGGCGCTCGATAAAAAACCGCCTCTTGCAGGCGGTTTTTTTATGTCCGCAGGCTAGGCCGTGCGCACCGCTGGCGATCGGTTGCCGGGTGCGCACCCCAATGGTTTAGTCGAGAAAGCGTACCTGGCCGTTTTCCAGGGCGGCGACGCGCGCCAGCGACTCGACCCGGTAGCCCTCGCTCTCCAGCAGCGTGCGGCCTTCCTGGAACGACTTCTCGATGACGATGCCGATGCCGGCGATCCGTGCGCCGGCCTGCTGGATCAGGTCGATCAGCGCCTTGGCGGCGTGGCCGTTGGCGAGGAAGTCGTCGATCACCAGCACGGTGTCGGCGGCGGTCAGGTGGCGCGAGGAGATGGCGATGGTGCTCTCGGTCTGCTTGGTGAAGGAGAACACCTTGGAGATCAGCAGGTCGTCCTTGAGCGTCAGCGACTGGAACTTGCGCGCGAAGATCACCGGAATGCCCAGCTCCAGGCCGGCCATGATCGCCGGGGCGATGCCGGAGGCCTCGATGGTGACGATCTTGCTGATGCCCTGGCCGGCGAAGCGCTGGGCGAACTCGTGGCCGATCTGCTGCATCAGCGCCGGGTCGATCTGGTGGTTGAGAAAGGCGTCGACCTTGAGCACCTGCTCGGACAGTACGATGCCTTCTTCGCGAATCTTCTGTTTTAGCGCTTCCACGCGGTTGTCCTCATGCTGAACGTAGCCCGGATGCAATCCGGGACGGTTTCCCCGGATTGCATCCGAGCTACGAAGTAACTCTATTTGATGACCTTGCGGGCCGTCGCCGCGCGCCGGTCATTTTCTAAGCAGCGCGCGCATATTGGCTAGCGCGTCGTTGCCGCGCGCGGTCTTGACCTCCACCGGCGCCTCCTCCTGGCCTTCCCAGACCAGATCCTCGGGCGGCAGTTCGTCGAGGAAACGACTCGGCGAGCAGTCGATCACCTCGCCGTACTGCTTGCGCTTGGCGGCGAAGGTCAGCGCCAGGTTGCGCTTGGCGCGGGTGATGCCGACGTAGGCCAGGCGCCGCTCCTCCTCGATGGTGTCGGCCTCGATGCTGGAGCGGTGCGGGAGGATCTCCTCCTCGAAGCCGATGATGTACACCGAGGGGAATTCCAGGCCCTTGGAGGCGTGCATGGTCATCATCTGCACGCCCTCGGCGCCTTCCTCCTCTTCCTGCTGGCGCTCGAGCATGTCGCGCAGCACCAGCTTGCCGATGGCGTCCTCGATGGTCATGTCGCCGTCTTCGTCGCGCTCCAGGGTGTTCTTCAGCGCATCGACGAGAAACCAGACGTTGCCCATGCGCGCGTCGGCCACCTTGTCGCTGGAGGCGTTCTGCCGCAGCCAGTTCTCGTAGTCGATGTCCATCACCATGCTGCGGATCGCGGCGATCGGGTCGTTCTGCGCGCACTGCTGGCGCACACCGTCCATCCAGCGCTTGAAGCGTGCCAGGCGCTCGGTGTAGCGGCTGTCGAGCTGTTCGCCCAGGCCGATCTCGTCGGCGGCGGCGTACATGCTGATGCCGCGCTGGCTGGCGTAGTTGCCGAGCTTTTCCAGGGTGGTCGAGCCGATCTCGCGGCGCGGCACGTTGATCACCCGCAGGAAGGCGTTGTCGTCGTCCGGGTTGACCAGCAGGCGGAAGTAGCTCATCAGGTCCTTCACCTCCTGGCGGGCGAAGAAGCTGGTGCCGCCGGACAGGCGATAGGGAATCTGGTGGTGCTGCAGCTTGAGCTCCATCAGCTTGGCCTGGTAGTTGCCGCGGTAGAGGATGGCGAAGTCGCTGTAGGGGCGCTGGGTGCGCAGGTGCTCGGTGAGGATCTCCAGCGCCACGCGCTCGCACTCGGCGTCCTCGTTGCGCGTGCGGATCACGCGGATCTCGTCGCCCACGCCCATCTCCGACCACAGCTGCTTCTCGAACACGTGCGGGTTGTTGGCAATCAGCACGTTGGCGCATTTGAGGATGCGGCTGGTGGAGCGGTAGTTCTGCTCCAGCATCACCACCTTCAGCGAGGGGTAGTCCTCTTTGAGCAGCATCAGGTTTTCCGGGCGCGCGCCGCGCCAGGCGTAGATCGACTGGTCGTCGTCGCCGACCACGGTGAACTGGTTGCGCATGCCCACCAGCAGCTTGACCAGCAGGTACTGGCTGGTGTTGGTGTCCTGGTATTCGTCGACCAGCAGATAGCGGATGCGGTTCTGCCATTTTTCCAGGATGTCGGCGTGCTCCTGAAAGAGCTTGACCGGCAGCAGGATCAGGTCGTTGAAGTCCACCGCGTTGTACGCCTTGAGCGTGCGCTGGTAGTGCAGGTAGACGATGGCGGCGGTCTGCTCCTTGGGCCCGCGCGCCTTGGCCAGGGCTTCGTCGGGCAGGATCAGGTCGTTCTTCCAGCTGTCGATGAGGTTCTTCACCTCGTCGGCGCCGTCGTCGCCGGCGTACTCCTTCTGCATGATGTCCGACAGCAGCGCCTTGATGTCGCCGTCGTCGAAGATCGAGAAGCCGGGCTTGTAGCCCAGGCGCGCGTACTCCTTGCGGATGATGTTCATGCCCAGGTTGTGGAAGGTGGACACGGTCAGGCCGCGCGCCTCGGCGCCCTTGAGCAGGCTGCCGACGCGCTCCTTCATCTCGCGCGCGGCCTTGTTGGTGAAGGTCATGGCGACGATATGACGGGCCTGGATGCCGCAGTTCTGCACCAGGTGGGCGATCTTGCGCGTGATCACGCTGGTCTTGCCGGAACCGGCACCGGCGAGCACCAGAAGCGGGCCGCCGACGTAGTTCACGGCCTCTTGTTGCCGGGGGTTCAGTCGGGACATGGGGGTACGGGGCAGCGGATGAATGGCCGGCGATTCTAGCAGGATGCACCCGGCTTGACCGCGGCGCCGCCGAGCGGCCTTGCAGCGTTGCAAATAGGTGAGTAGATTCTTGCGCCTAATTAGCGAAATGCGGCTATAAGTTAAAGTGGTTTATTAAAAGCGTGCTGCGGAGGTATCGTGTCCTGCCAAAGCGAGTTCAGGCGGCTGCTGGTGC
Organism: Pseudomonas sp. EGD-AK9; assembly: GCF_000465935.2. NCBI lineage: Bacteria > Pseudomonadati > Pseudomonadota > Gammaproteobacteria > Pseudomonadales > Pseudomonadaceae > Pseudomonas > Pseudomonas sp. EGD-AK9. The sequence goes on along the minus strand of NZ_AVOF01000685.1, from coordinate 5,288 downwards.
TGACGACGGACGACCATTGGGTCGCTCTGCTCGATGCCTTGCTGGGCGAGTTGCCCGAGCCGGTCTGGTTGTTCGCCGCCAGCAGTTGGCACGACGCCGAGCGCCTGTACCGCCAGCACCTGCCGGATCTGCTGTTCTGCACGCCGCAGTGCCAGCCCGCCGCCGAGCATTGCCCGCTCCCCCCCATCCTGCTGCTCGACCGCCCGCCGCTCGAGGCGCCGCGTGACGCCCAGGACTGGCTGGCCCGCGATAGCCTGACCGGCGAGGTGCTGCGCCGCTGTCTGGAGTACAGCCGACAGCGTCAGGCTCTGCAAACCCTGGCCGAGCGCGATCCGCTCACCGGCATCGCCAATCGCCAGGGTTTCCAGAGCCTGCTACGCAAACGTCTGCAGTACAACCGTGGCCGCGGCCTGTTGCTCGGCTATCTGGATCTGGACAACTTCAGCCATGCCAACGATAGCCTCGGTCACCAGGCCGGCGACCAGCTGATCCAGCAGGTCACCGAGCGCATCAAGTTGCTGCTCGAGCCCGGTGACGGCCTGGCGCGGGTGGGCAGCGACGAATTCGCCCTGCTGCTGGACGTCAGCCGCTCGGCCAAGCGCGTCGAACCCATGGCCCAGGCGCTGATGGAGTCGCTGGCCGAGCCCTACTGGATCAACGGCGAGAGCCTGACCCTGGGCTGCAGCCTGGGCCTGGCCTACTGCCGTGCCGGCGAGGACGCCGACCCGCTGCTGTGGCACGCGCACATGGCCATGCAGCAGGCCAAGGGGCGCGAGGGCTGCACCTACCACCTGTACGACGAACGCACCTCGAGCGACGCGCGCAATATCGCCGACCTCGAGGCGGAGTTGCGCCAGGCGCTGCGCCGCGACGAGCTGGAGCTGCATTATCAGCCGCGGATGAACCTGGCCAGCGGCGCCATCGTCGGCCTCGAGGCGCTGGTGCGCTGGCGCCACCCGAGTCGCGGCCTGCTCTACCCGCAGCACTTCATTCCCCTGGCGGAGCAGAGCGGCCTGATCATCCCGCTCGGCTACTGGGTGGTGGCGCGGGCCCTGCGCGATCTGGAGTGGCTGATGCAGGAGCGCCTGCCGGTGCACATGGCGGTCAACCTGTCGTTCAGCCAGTTCCAGGACAGCCAGCTGCTGCCCACGGTGCAGCGCCTGATCGAGCGCTGCGGGGTGGATGGCGGCTGGCTCGAGTTCGAGCTGACCGAGACCGCGGTGATGCGCCGCAGCGACTACGTGCTGGACACCATGCGCACGCTGGGCGAGCTTGGCGTGCGTTTCTCCCTCGACGACTTCGGCACCGGCTTCTCCTCCTTCGTCCACCTGGCCAGCCTGCCGATCACCCTGCTCAAGCTGGACAAGAGCTTCGTTTCCGGCATGGCCGTACGCGGCGAGCAGTGCCGGCTGGTCAACGCCATGATCAACCTGGCGCGCAACCTGGGCCTGGAAGTGGTCGCCGAGGGCGTGGAGACCGAGGCCGAACTGGAGCTGTTGCGCCAGTTCGGCTGCGACCAGGGCCAGGGCTACCTGATCAGCAAGGCGCTGCCGCTGGCCGAGCTGCGGCAGTTCCTGCTCGGTCGCATCGCCCGCGCCAGCCGTCCCCAGTCGATTTCCGCCTGAGCCCCAGCACGGGCTCTAGCGCGCACTCCAGCGCCAGAATCTGAACTCACTCACAGTTCCGCGTGAGGCGCTGGTGAGCGGGCGCGTACTTGGTTAGCTTGTCGGCACAGTGTCGGTGTCTTGACCGCACATCGGCGCGGGATGCGTCGAGACAATCAGCGCCGGGATCTGGCGCGGCAGTGACCGCCGCCGGCGGCACGCCACTGTCCGGGGAAGCCCAGTGTCCGATTCCGTCGAGCCCATGCGACTGTTACTGCTGACCGCCTCAGGTGAGTGGTCGGCGCGTCTGCGCCGGGCCATCGACGCCCTGGGCACCGTCCCGGGGCTGATCACCGCGCCGTCCTGGGCGGCGGCCAGCAACCTGTTCGAGGACGGCGGCCAGGGCCTGGTGTTCTGCACCCCCGACTGCCGACCGCCCGCCGACAGTTGCAGCGTGCCGCTCGTGCTGCTGCTGGAGGCCGAGCCGGCCGAGGAGCCCGTCGGGGTCTGCGACTGGCTGGTGGCCGGCGCCTTCAGTGTCGACGTGCTGCGCCGCTGCCTGCGTTACGTGCGCGAGCAGGGCAACCTCAAGCAGACCCTGCAGCGCCTGGCCGAGCAGGACCCGCTGACCGGCATCGCCAACCGCCAGGGCTTCCAGACCCTGCTCGCCGCGCGCCTGGCCGAGTGCGGTGGGCGCGGCCTGGTGCTCGGCCATCTCGACCTGGACAACTTCCGCCACGCCAACGACGCCCTCGGTTACCAGGCCGGCGATCGCCTGATCCTGCAGGTGGTGGCGCGCCTGAAGAGCCTGCTGCAGCCCTGCGACCAGCTCGCGCGCCTGGGCAGCGACGAGTTCGCCCTGCTCCTCGACACCCGCCGCGACCCGCAGCGCGCCGAGCGCCTGGCCGAGCGCATCACCGAGGTGCTGGCCGAACCCTACTGGGTCGACGGCGAGAGCCTGCTGATCGGCTGCAGCCTGGGCCTGGCCCATGCCCGCGCCGGAGAGGGCGCCGACCCGCTGCTGTGGCACGCGCACATCGCCATGCAGCAGGCCAAGAGTCAGCAGGGCTGCGTGTTCCACGTCTACGACGAGCGCATCAACCGCAGCGCGCGCAGCCAGGCCGATCTGGAAGGCGAGCTGCGCCGCGCCCTGCGCCGCGACGAGCTGGAGCTGCACTACCAGCCGCGGCTGTGCCTGCAGAGCGGGCGCATCGTCGGCCTGGAGGCGCTGGTGCGCTGGCAGCACGGCGAGCGCGGCCTGCTGGCGCCCAACGAGTTCGTGCCGCTGGCCGAGGAAACCGGGCTGATCGTGCCGCTCGGCTACTGGGTGATCTCCCGCGCCCTGCGCGACATGCAGTGGCTGCGCGGGCGCGGCCTGCCGGCGCTGCACATGGCGATCAACCTGTCGTTCCGCCAGTTCCAGGACAGTCAGCTGCTGCCGACCCTCAGCCGGCTGATCGAGGAGCGCGGGGTGGACGCGCAGTGGCTGGAGTTCGAGCTGACCGAGACCGCGGTGATGCGCCGTAGCGACCAGGTGCAGCAGACCATGCTGGCCCTGGGGCGGCTCGGCGTGCGCTTCTCGCTGGACGACTTCGGTACCGGCTTCTCCTCCTTCGTTCACCTCAACAACCTGCCGATCACCCTGCTGAAGATCGACAAGAGCTTCGTCGGCGGCATGGGCGAGCGCGCCGAGAATCGCCAGCTGGTGCGGGCAATGATCAACCTGGCGCACAACCTCAACCTCGAGGTGGTCGCCGAAGGGGTGGAGAACATCGAACAGCTGGACATGCTGCGCCAGTTCGGCTGCGACCAGGTGCAGGGCTACCTGATCAGCAGGGCCGTGCCGCTGGCCGAGCTGGCGCGCTTTCTGGTGTTCGGTCAGCGCCAGCCGCTGTTGTCGGTAACGCCTTCCTAACGCGCAGGCTGCGCCATCACGACAGGCAGGCTTTGCCTGGTACCCGGTCCGCCTGCTGCAAGCGTGCCGTCTTCCACTGAAAGCCCAGCACCAGGCCGCTCGCCGTCACCGCCAGGCCGGCCGCCAGCCCCCACCAGACGCCGACGGCGCCCCAGCCGAGCACGAAGGCCAGCAGCCAGGCCAGTGGCGCCCCGACGCACCAGTAGCCACTCAGGCCGATCAACAAGGTGGTGCGGCCGTCGTTCAACCCGCGGATCGCGCCCATGGCGATGCTCTGCAGACCATCGAACAGCTCGAACCAGGCGGCAATCGCCAGCAGGCTCACCGCCAGGGTGACGATCTCGGCGAAGGCCGGATCGTCGCGGTCGAGGAACAGGCCGATGATCCATTCCGGCAGCAGCCAGAACAGCAGAGCGAACAGCAGCATCAACGCCGCCCCCAGGGCCATGCCCAGATGGCCGCTGAGGCGCGACAGCGGCAGGCGCCCGGCGCCGTAGTGCAGGCCGACGCGGAAGGTCACCGCGTAGGACAGCCCCTGCGGCACGATGAAGGCCAGCGCCACCGTCTGCATGGCGATCTGGTGCGCCGCCAGCTGCACGCTGCCCAGCGCGCCCATGCACAGGGTGGCGAAGGTGAACAGGCCCTGCTCGGCGGCATAGGTGCCGCCGATGGGCAGGCCCAGGCGCAGCAGGGCGCGCATCTCCGCGCGCTGTGGACGGCCCAGGCCGCTGCGCAGCTTGTACAGGCGGTAGTGGGGCGCGAGCAGGATATACAGCGCCAACGCCAGGGCCATGCCGCTGCTGACCAGCGCGGTGGTCATGCCGATACCGCCCAGGCCCAGGCTGGGCAGGCCGAACCAGCCCTTGATCAGCGCATAGTTGATGACGAAGTTGGCCGCCGTGCCGACGATGCTGATGGCCATCACCGGGCCGGGATGGCCGATGGCACTGGTGAAACCGCGCAAGGCCATGAAGCACAGGTAGCCGGGCAGGGCCAGCGACAACGGGCGCAGGAACTCCATGGCCAGGCCCGCGGCGTCAGGCGCCTGGCCCAGGTGCGGCAGCAGCGGGCCCAGGCCGTTGAGGCACAGCGCGCTGACCATGCCCAGCAGCAGGGCCAGCCACAGGCCGTTGTGCAGCAGGCGGGCGACGCCGCTCGGGTCGCCGGCGCCGTGGCGGATGGCGACCAGGCTGCCCACCGCGGCGATCACCCCGGTGCAGAAGATCGAGAAGATGAAATAGCAGGTAGCGCCCAGCGCGCCGCCGGCCAGTTGCTGCGGGCCGAGCATCGCCATCATCAGCGTGTCGGTGAAGATCATCAGCGCGTGGGCCAGCTGGGCGGAGATCAGTGGGCCGGCCAGGCGCAGCAGCGCGCCCAGCTCGTGGCCAAGGGCATTCTTCATGATGAGTAAAACTTCGGCAGGATAGGCCTCCCCAGACTGTCTGAGGATAAGCAATGATAGTTATTCTCTGGGTTGAGCGAGTTGCCCACAAAAGGAAAATAGCCATGCCAGGCATGATTAAAAATCATGATTTGACGCGATGAACCGGCGTCTGCCGCCGCTCTACGCCCTGCGCGCCTTCGAGGCGGCGGCGCGGCATGCCTCCTTTACTCGCGCCGCCGAGGAACTGGCCATTACCCAGAGCGCGGTGAGCCGGCATATCCGTACCCTCGAGGAACATTTCGCCTGCCGCCTGTTCGAGCGCCGTGGCCGCAGCCTGCAGCTGACCGACCCGGCGCGCGCCCTGCTGCCCGGCCTGCGCGACGGC
>NZ_AVOF01000684.1:0-38876 GCF_000465935.2 Pseudomonas sp. EGD-AK9 | reverse complement strand
ATCCTGCTCGCGGTCGCCGAAGCGGCCGAACAGGCCGTGCCAGCGCAGGCTCTCCAGGGCGATGCCGATGGGTTCGTCCTCCGGCCCCTGCTTCATCCGCCGCCCGGAAATATAGGGCAGGCCCTTGAGCAGCAGACGCCCGCTCCACTCCACCGGCGGCAGCTTGAGCGGCCAGTGGACGCGGCTGATCTGGCTGCCGAACAGCGCCGCCGAGCGCACCTGCCGGGCGTCCAGGTAGCCGCCGCCGAGCGCCGCGGCCAGGGTGATGCCCCCCAGGGAATGACCTATCCAGTGGGCGACCTGCCCGTTCTGCTCGGCGATGAAGGCGGCGATGGCCGGCAGGTCGTGGCGCACGTACTGCGCCACGCTGTTGTGGCGGTAGCCCTCGTTACGTGGCGACAGGCCGTGGCCGCGCATCTCGGCGATCCACACATCGAAGCCGGCACGCGCCAGGTACGCGCCCAGGCCGACGCCCCTGGGCGAGTACCAGAAACGCCGGTTGGAAAAGCTGCCGTGCAGCAGCACCACCGGCACCCCGCGCGCATCTTCGGCACCGGCCAGGCCGAGACGGGTCAGGGCCAGCTCGACGCTGGAGTCCGGGCTGTTGTTGGGTTTGACAAGGTAGACGTCCTCGCTGAGATCGCCGCGCAATTCGGCGCTGATCAGGGCGACGGGGAAAAGCTCACTGCTGCTTTGCATGGATCGGACGACCGGAAGCGCTTACACAAAATATTGCCGGGAGAGATCGTTTCACAGCGGCTTGCGAGACGGCGGTGCACAAAAAAGGGCGGGATCGACCCGCCCTTTGTCGCCGTCAGGCACGGCCTCAGGCGGGTTGAGTCTCGGCGAGGAAGAACCAGGTGTCGAGCACCGAGTCCGGGTTCAGCGAGACGCTCTCGATGCCCTGCTCCATCAGCCACTTGGCCAGGTCCGGGTGGTCCGAGGGACCCTGGCCGCAGATGCCGATGTACTTGCCGGCCTTGTTGCAGGCGGCGATGGCGTTGGCCAGCAGCTTCTTCACCGCCGGGTTACGCTCGTCGAACAGGTGGGCGACGATGCCAGAGTCGCGGTCCAGGCCCAGGGTCAGCTGGGTCAGGTCGTTGGAACCGATGGAGAAGCCGTCGAAGAACTCGAGGAACTCCTCGGCCAGGATGGCGTTGGACGGCAGCTCGCACATCATGATCACCTTCAGACCGTCCTGACCGCGGGCCAGGCCGTTGCTGGCCAGCAGCTCGACCACTTGCGAGGCCTCGCCCAGGGTGCGCACGAAGGGCACCATGATCTCGACGTTGGTCAGACCCATCTCGCCGCGCACCTTCTTCAGCGCGCGGCATTCCAGCTCGAAGCAGTCGCGGAAGGACTCGCTGATGTAGCGCGAGGCGCCGCGGAAGCCGAGCATCGGGTTTTCTTCTTCCGGCTCGTAGAGCTTGCCGCCGATCAGGTTGGCGTATTCGTTGGACTTGAAGTCCGACAGCCGCACGATGACCTTCTTCGGCCAGAACGCGGCGGCCAGGGTGCTGATGCCCTCGACCAGCTTCTCGACGTAGAAGTCGACCGGATCGCCGTAACCGGCGATGCGCTTCTCGACGCTGTCCTTGATCTCGGCCGGCAGACCGGCGAAGTTCAGCAGCGCCTTGGGGTGCACGCCGATCATGCGGTTGATGATGAATTCCAGACGGGCCAGGCCCACGCCTTCGTTGGGCAGCTGGGCGAAGTCGAAGGCGCGGTCCGGGTTGCCGACGTTCATCATGATCTTGAACGGCAGCTCGGGCATGGCGTCGACCGAGTTCTTGCGAATGTCGAAGCCCAGCTCACCTTCGAAGATGAAGCCGGTGTCGCCCTCGGCGCAGGAGACGGTGACGCCCTGGCCGTCTTTCAGCACCTGAGTGGCGTTGCCGCAACCGACCACAGCCGGAATACCCAGCTCGCGGGCGATGATCGCCGCGTGGCAGGTACGCCCGCCGCGGTTGGTGACGATGGCGCTGGCGCGCTTCATCACTGGTTCCCAATCCGGGTCGGTCATGTCGGAGACCAGCACGTCGCCCGGCTGCACCTTGTCCATCTCGGAGACGTCGTGGATCACCCGCACCTTGCCGGCGCCGATGCGTTGGCCGATGGCGCGGCCTTCCACCAGTACGGTGCCCTTCTCTTTCAGCAGGTAGCGCTCCATCACGGTGGCGCTGGCGCGGCTCTTCACGGTCTCAGGGCGGGCCTGGACGATGTATAGTTTGCCGTCGTCGCCGTCCTTGGCCCACTCGATGTCCATCGGCCGGCCGTAGTGCTTCTCGATGATCAGTGCCTGCTTGGCCAGCTCGCTGACCTCGGCGTCGCTGATGCAGAAGCGCGCGCGCTCGGCGCGGTCGACTTCCACGGTCTTGACCGAGCGACCGGCCTTGGCTTCGTCGCCGTAGACCATCTTGATCGCCTTGCTGCCCAGGTTGCGACGCAGGATCGCCGGGCGGCCGGCTTCCAGGGTCGGCTTGTGCACGTAGAACTCGTCGGGGTTGACCGCGCCCTGCACCACGGTCTCTCCGAGGCCGTAGGCGCCGGTGATGAAGACCACGTCACGGAAGCCGGATTCGGTGTCGAGGGTGAACATCACGCCGGCAGTGCCGGTTTCCGAGCGCACCATGCGCTGCACCCCGGCGGACAGGGCGACCAGCTTGTGGTCGAAGCCCTGGTGCACGCGGTAGGCGATGGCGCGGTCGTTGAACAGGGAGGCGAAGACTTCCTTGGCCGCGCGGATCACGTTGTCCACGCCGCGGATGTTGAGGAAGGTCTCCTGCTGGCCGGCGAAGGAGGCGTCCGGCAGGTCTTCGGCGGTGGCGGAGGAACGCACGGCCACGGCCATGTTGTCGTTGCCGGCGCTCATGGTGGCGAAGGCATCACGGATCTGCTTGTCCAGTTCGGCCGGGAACTCGGCGTCCATCACCCACTGGCGAATCTGCGCACCGGTCTTGGCCAGGGCGTTGACGTCGTCGACGTCGAGGGCATCGAGGGCCGCGTGGATCTGCGCGTTCAGGCCGCTCTGCTCGAGAAAGTCGCGGTAGGCCTGAGCCGTAGTGGCGAAACCGCCGGGAACCGAGACACCGGCACCAGCCAGGTTGCTGATCATCTCGCCGAGGGATGCGTTCTTGCCCCCCACATGCTCAACATCGTGATTGCCGAGCTTATCGAGGGAAACTACGTACTCTACCAAGGTGATCTCTCCACTAACGGTGTTGGAAAAGCTCAGGGGGCTCTGGAAGGTCCGGCGAACTCAAGATCGCGAGATTGTGGCCTGGCCCTTGTATAAGTAACAATGCCGAACCCGGTGGGGCCGGCGAAAAACGCGGCCTATGATAGCCAAGAATCGAACTCAGCTTAAGGCCTTTGGCGCAAATGAAACGAACCGCTTTCTTTATCTCCGATGGCACCGGCATCACCGCCGAAACCCTGGGCCAGAGCCTGCTCGCGCAGTTCGAGAATATTCAATTCACCAAACTGACGCGTCCCTATATCGACAGCGTCGATAAAGCGCGCGCCATGGTACAACAAATCGATCTGGCTGCCGAAAGGGACGGCGCACGCCCGATCATCTTCGACACCATCGTCAACCAGGACATCCGCGACGTACTGGCCACCGCCAACGGTTTCATGATCGACATCTTCTCCACCTTCCTCGCGCCGCTGGAGCAGGAACTGACCTCGCACTCCTCCTACTCGGTGGGCAAGTCCCACTCCATCGGGCAGAACTCCAACTACATGGAGCGCATCGAGGCGGTGAACTTCGCCCTGGACAACGACGACGGCGCACGCACCCACTACTACGACAAGGCCGACCTGATCCTGGTCGGCGTGTCGCGCTGCGGCAAGACCCCCACCTGCCTTTATATGGCCATGCAGTACGGCATTCGCGCCGCCAACTACCCGCTGACCGAGGACGACATGGAGCGCCTGCAACTGCCGGCCGCGCTCAAGCCATACAAGAACAAGCTGTTCGGCCTGACCATCGACCCCGACCGGCTCACCGCCATCCGCCACGAGCGCAAGCCCAACAGCCGCTACGCCAGCTTCGCCCAGTGCGAGTTCGAGGTGCGCGAGGTGGAGAACCTGTTCCGCCGCGAGAACATCGCCTATATCAACTCCACGCATTTCTCGGTGGAAGAGATTTCCGCCAAGATCCTGGTGGAAAAAGGTGTAGAGCGCCGGCTCAAGTAATCTCCATAACAAGCTGTTTTAAAAAGAAAAAGGCTCGCAATTTCGAGCCTTTTCCAGTTTTCGCCATCAGAAACTGTCGCCCGGCACCCGTACCCAGCCTTCCATCAGGATGCGCGCACTGCGACTCATGATGGCCTTGGTCACCGTCCATTGGCCGTCGACCCGCTTCGCCTGGGCGCCGACGCGCAAGGTGCCGGACGGATGACCGAACCGCACCGCCTCGCGCTCGCCGCCGCCGGCCGCCAGGTTGACCAGGGTGCCGGGAATCGCCGCGGCCGTGCCGATGGCCACTGCGCAGGTGCCCATCATGGCGTGGTGCAGCTTGCCCATGGACAGCGCACGCACCAGCAGATCGACCTCGCCAGCCTCTATCTGCTTGCCACTGGAGGCCTTGTAACTCTTCGGCGGGGAAACGAAGGCGATCTTCGGCGTGTGCTGGCGGGTAGCCGCTTCTTCCGCCTTCTTGATCAGGCCCATGCGCAGCGCGCCGGCCACGCGGATTTGCTCGAAACGCGCCAGTTGCGCCGGATCGCCGTTGATGGCCTCGCGCAGTTCGGTGCCCTGATAGCCGATGTCCTCGGCATTGACGAACACGGTCGGGATGCCGGCGGTGATCATGGTCGCCTTGAAGGTACCGACGCCGGGCACTTCGAGGTCATCGACCAGATTGCCGGTGGGGAACATCGAGGCGCCCTCCTCGCCATCGTCGGACGGGTCGAGGAACTCCAGCACGATCTCCGCCGCGGGGAAGGTCACCCCATCCAGCTCGAAGTCGCCGGTTTCCTGCACCTGGCCATTGCTGATTGGCACATGGGCGATGATGGTCTTGTGGATATTGGCCTGCCAGATACGCACCACACAGGTGCCGTTGTCGGGAATCCGCGCCGGATCGACCAGGCCGGCATGGATGGCAAAGGCCCCGGCCGCGGTGGACAGGTTGCCGCAGTTGCCGCTCCAGTCGACGAAGGCCTTGTCGATGGAGACCTGGCCGTAGAGGTAGTCGACGTCGTGTTCGGGCTGGCTGCTTTTCGACAGGATCACGCACTTGGAGGTGCTCGAGGTCGCGCCGCCCATGCCGTCGATATGCGCGCTGTACGGGTCGGGGCTGCCGATCACGCGCATGAACAACGCATCGCGCGCCGCGCCCGGCACCTGGCAGCGCTCGGGCAGATCCTGCAGGCGGAAGAACACGCCCTTGCTGGTACCGCCACGGATATAGGTGGCAGGAATCTTGATCTGGGGTTGCTGAGCCATAGGTGAGTCCTGGCTGGAAGATAAATGAATCCCAGGGTGGATCACGCCTCACCGATCCACCGTGGAACCAGCCACGGTGGATGGAAAAGCGCCATCCTCCCTACGAAATCAGGCGACCGCGCCTTCGAGGAAGTCCTTGGCGAAGCGCTGCAGCACGCCACCGGCCTTGTACACGCTGACGTCGGCAGCGGTGTCCAGGCGGCAGGTCACCGGTACCTTGACCACCTCGCCGTTGCGGCGATTGACCACCAGGGTCAGGTCGCAGCGCGGCGAAATCTCGCCCTCGATGTCGTAGGTCTCGGTGCCATCCAGACCCAGGGTCAGGCGGGTGGTACCCGGCTTGAACTCCACCGGCAGCACGCCCATGCCCACCAGGTTGGTGCGGTGGATGCGCTCGAAGCCCTCGGCGACTATCACCTCGACACCCGCCAGGCGCACGCCCTTGGCCGCCCAGTCGCGGGACGAACCCTGGCCGTAGTCGGCGCCGGCGACGATGATCAGGTTCTGCTTGCGGTTCATGTAGGTTTCGATGGCCTCCCACATGCGCATCACCTTGCCTTCCGGCTCGACGCGGGCCAGCGAGCCCTTCTTCACCTGGCCATCGACCACGGCCATTTCATTGACCAGTTGCGGGTTGGCGAAGGTGGCGCGCTGCGCGGTCAGGTGATCGCCCCGGTGGGTGGCGTAGGAGTTGAAGTCCTCCTCCGGCAGGCCCATCTTCGCCAGGTACTCGCCGGCCGCCGAGTCCGCCAGGATGGCGTTGGACGGCGACAGGTGGTCGGTGGTGATGTTGTCCGGCAGGATCGCCAGCGGACGCATGCCCTTGAGCGTACGCTCGCCGGCCAGCGCACCTTCCCAGTACGGCGGGCGGCGGATATAGGTGGACATCGGCCGCCAGTCGTACAGCGGGCTGTCGGCTTCCTTCACCGTCCCGAGGTCGAACATCGGGATATAGATCTGCTTGAACTGCTCGGGCTTCACGCTCGCCGCGACTATGGCGTCGATCTCCTCGTCGCTCGGCCACAGGTCCTTGAGGGTGATGGGATTACCCTGGGCATCGGTGCCCAGCGCATCCTGCTCGATATCGAAGCGCACGGTACCGGCGATCGCATAGGCCACCACCAGCGGCGGCGAGGCGAGGAAGGCCTGCTTGGCGTAGGGGTGGATACGGCCGTCGAAGTTGCGGTTACCCGAGAGCACGGCGGTGGCGTACAGGTCGCGGTCGATGATTTCCTTCTGGATCTTTGGTTCCAGCGCGCCGGACATGCCGTTGCAGGTGGTGCAGGCGTAGGCGACGATGCCGAAACCGAGTTTCTCCAGTTCCGGCAGCAGGCCGGCCTCCTCCAGGTACAGCTTGGCGACTTTCGAACCCGGTGCGAATGAAGTCTTGACCCAGGGCTTGCGCACCAGGCCCAGGGCGTTGGCCTTCTTCGCCACCAGACCGGCGGCGATGACGTTGCGCGGATTGGAGGTGTTGGTGCAGCTGGTGATGGCGGCGATGATCACCGCGCCGTCAGGCATCAGGCCCTGGGCTTCTTCGCCCTTGCCGGCTTGCAGCTTGGTCTCGTCGGCAATGCCGCGCTCGGCCAGCGCCGAAGTGGGCAGGCGGCGATGCGGGTTGCTCGGGCCTGCCATGTTGCGCACCACGCTGCCCAGGTCGAAGCGCAGCACACGCTCGTACTCGGCGGTCTTCAGCGCATCGCTCCACAGGCCGAGGGTCTTGGCGTAGTTCTCCACCAGTGCCACCTGCTCCGGCTCGCGGCCGGTGAGCTTGAGGTAGTCGATGGTCTGGCCGTCGATATAGAACATCGAGGCGGTGGCGCCGTATTCCGGGCACATGTTGGAGATGGTGGCGCGGTCGCCGATGGTCAGGCTGTCGGCGCCCTCGCCGAAGAACTCGACCCAGGCACCGACCACGCGCTCCTTGCGCAGGAACTCGGTGATGGCCAGGACGATGTCGGTGGCGGTGATGCCGGGCTGGCGCTTGCCGGTCAGCTCGACGCCGACGATGTCGGGCAGGCGCATCATCGACGGATGGCCGAGCATCACCGTCTCGGCCTCCAGGCCGCCGACGCCGATGGCGATCACGCCCAGGGCGTCGACGTGCGGGGTGTGCGAGTCGGTGCCGACGCAGGTGTCGGGGAAGGCTACGCCGCCGCGCGCCTGGATCACCGGGCTCATCTTCTCCAGGTTGATCTGGTGCATGATGCCGTTGCCGGCCGGGATCACGTCGACGTTCTTGAACGCGGTCTTGGTCCAGTCGATAAAGTGGAAGCGGTCCTCGTTGCGCCGGTCCTCGATGGCGCGGTTCTTCTCGAAGGCATCCGGGTCGAAGCCCGGCGCCTCGACGGCCAGCGAATGGTCGACGATCAACTGGGTCGGCACCACCGGATTGACCTTGGACGGATCGCCACCCTGCTCGGCGATGGCGTCACGCAGGCCGGCCAGGTCGACCAGCGCGGTCTGGCCGAGGATGTCGTGGCAGACCACCCGCGCCGGGTACCAGGGGAAATCCAGGTCGCGCTTGCGATGGACCAGCTGCTCCAGCGCGGCGGTCAGGTCCTGCGGCTCGCAGCGGCGCACCAGCTGCTCGGCGAGCACGCGCGAGGTGTAGGGGAGCTTGTCCCAGGCGCCGGCCTGAATCGCCTCGACCGCCTCGCGGGCGTCGAAGTAATCCAGCGCGGTGCCGGGCAGGCTTTTACGGTACTGAGTATTCATCACTTGCGCTCCTTGAGCGGCACGAACTTCAGGTCTTCGGGGCCTGTGTAGTTGGCGCTCGGGCGGATGATCTTGCCGTCGATGCGCTGCTCGATGACGTGCGCGGACCAGCCGGCGGTGCGGGCGATGACGAACAGCGGGGTGAACATGGCGGTGGGCACGCCCATCATGTGGTAGCTCACGGCGCTGAACCAGTCGAGGTTGGGGAACATCTTCTTGATTTCCCACATCACGCTTTCCAGGCGCTCGGCGATGTCGAACATCTTGGTGTTGCCCTGCTCCACCGACAGCTCGCGGGCCACTTCCTTGATCACCTTGTTGCGCGGGTCGCTGACGGTGTAGACCGGGTGACCGAAGCCGATCACCACTTCCTTGCGCTCGACGCGGGCGCGGATATCGGCCTCGGCATCAATCGGATTGTCGTAGCGCTTCTGGATCTCGAAGGCCACCTCGTTGGCGCCGCCGTGCTTGGGCCCACGCAGCGCGCCAATGGCGCCGGCGATGCAGCTGAACATGTCGGAGCCGGTGCCGGCGATCACCCGCGAGGTGAAGGTCGAGGCGTTGAATTCGTGCTCGGCGTACAGGTTGAGCGAGGTGTGCATGGCGCGCACCCAGGAATCGCGAGGCTTTTCGCCGTGCAGCAGGTGGAGGAAGTGGCCGCCGATGGAGTCGTCGTCGGTTTCCACCTCGATGCGCTTGCCGTTGTGGCTGTAGTGGTACCAGTACAGCAACGCGGACCCGAGGGACGCCATCAGCTTGTCGGCGATATCGCGCGCGCCCGGGTGGTTGTGGTCGTCCTTCTCCGGCTGCAGGCAGCCGAGCACGGACACCGCGGTGCGCATCACGTCCATCGGGTGGGCGGACGGCGGCAGGGTTTCCAGGGCGGCCTTGACGCCAGCCGGCAGGCCACGCAGGGCCTTGAGCTTGGCCTTGTAGCCGGCCAGTTCGGCGACATTGGGCAGCTTGCCATGCACCAGCAGGTGAGCGATTTCCTCGAACTCGCAGCGGTTGGCGAAGTCGAGCACGTCATAGCCGCGGTAGTGCAGGTCGTTGCCGGTGCGGCCGACGGTGCACAGGGCGGTGTTGCCGGCGGCGGTGCCGCTCAGGGCGACCGATTTCTTCGGTTTGAAGCCGGCAGTGGTTTCGGCGCTCATCTCTTATCTCCTCGAATCCGGTTGATGCATTGTTATTTTTTCGCGGCGAACAGCGCGTCGAGCTTCTGCTCGAAGGCGTGGTAGCCGATGCGGTCATAGAGTTCGGCGCGGGTCTGCATTAGCTCGATCACGTCCTTCTGGTGGCCGTTCTGGCGGATCGAGGTGTAAACCGCCTCTGCCGCCTTGTTGGCGGCACGGAAGGCCGACAGCGGGTAGAGCTGGATGGCCACGCCGACCGAAGCCAGCTCGTCGCGGGAAAACAGCGGGGTGGCGCCGAATTCGGTGATGTTGGCCAACACCGGAACGTTCAGTGCCTCGACGAAGCGCTTGTAGGTCGGCAGGTCATAGGCGGCCTCGGCGAAGATGCCGTCGGCGCCGGCCTCGACGTAGGCCTGGCAGCGCTCGATGGCGGCGTCCACGCCCTCGGCCTGGATCGCGTCGGTACGGGCGATCAGGAAGAAATTCGGGTCGGTCTTGGCGTCGGCGGCGGCGCGCACGCGGTCGACCATTTCCTCGCAGGAGACGATTTCCTTGCCCGGACGGTGGCCGCAGCGCTTGGCGCCGACCTGGTCCTCGATATGCGCGGCGGCGGCGCCAGCCTTGATCAGGCTCTTGATGGTGCGTTCGATATTGAAGGCGCTCGGGCCGAAGCCGGTGTCGATATCCACCAGCAGCGGCAGGTCGCACACGTCGGTGATGCGGCGCACGTCGGTGAGCACGTCATCGAGGGTGTTGATGCCCAGATCCGGCAGGCCCAGGGAGCCGGCCGCGACGCCGCCACCGGACAGGTAGAGGGCGCGGAAACCGGCGCGCTTGGCCAGCAGCGCATGGTTGGCGTTGATTGCGCCGATCACCTGCAACGGCGTCTCGATGGCGAGGGCCTGGCGGAAGCGCTGGCCGGGGGAAAGCTGACTCATGACTCACCTCGTTTCTTGGCTGTCTTGGACTGAGCATCCAGATAATGGCGCTCGATATTGCGTTTGGAGGCGCCGATATGGCGGCGCATCAGGAGTTCGGCCAGCTCGCCGTCACGCTCGGCGATGGCATCGAGAATGCGGTGGTGTTCGGCGAAAGCCTGGCGCGGCCGGTTCGGCACCGAGGAGAACTGCAGGCGATACATGCGCACCAACTGATACAGCTCGCCGCAGAGCATCTTGGCCAGGGTCTCGTTGCCGCTGCCCTGGATGATCCGGTAGTGGAAATCGAAATCGCCTTCCTGCTGGTAGTAACCCCGGCCGGCCTGAAAGGCCTCGTCGCGTTCGTGGGTGTCCAGCACCCGGCGCAGCTCGTCGATCTCGCCCTGGCTCATGCGCTCGGCGGCCAGGCGACAGGCCATGCCTTCCAGGGATTCGCGGATCTCGTACAGTTCGATCAGCTCGGCGTGCGACAGCGACACCACTCGCGCGCCGACATGGGGCACGCGCACCAGCAGCTTTTGCCCTTCCAGACGGTGGATCGCTTCGCGCAGCGGCCCGCGACTGATGCCGTAGGTGCGCGCCAGCTCGGGCTCGGAGATCTTGCTGCCGGGGGCGATCTCGCCTTTGACGATGGCGGCCTGGATCAGGCGAAAGACGTGCTCGGAAAGCGTCTCCGAATCGGCCTGGGGCGCAGCGGTGAGCGTTGAATCGATCAACATGATTGTCGACACCATGGCTATGCAATGGCGAAAAAATAAGCTCAAGCCCGATTCTTGTCAAAGAAAAATTAGTCATTGTCGACAATCTGTAGCAGGCCACTCCGCCAGCCAACCGCCGACCTTACTTGCAGAAAGCTACATAAGCGTCTGTCAGCACGGAAAAACCCCATGCTAGAATGGCGCCCGCTCAGACCGGGCCTTGCGCCCGGCCATGCCTGCTAGACTCCTGGCAAGCAAACGCGCCGGTTATCCGCCGCCAGTCGCCCACACGCCCCTGGCAACATTCCCTTCAAGGACTTATGACACTCAAGCCCTTCGCCTTGTTGCTTTGCCTGCTGGCCCTGTCCTGCCCGAGTCTCGCGGTGGGCAAAACCGTCTATGGCCTCAACGAATACACCCGCGTGCTCGACTTCGACCTGGAAGTTGCCGCCAAACTCGATACCGGCGCCAAGACCGCCTCGCTCAGCGCCCGCGACATCAAACGCTTCAAGCGCGACGGCGAGACTTGGGTGCGTTTCGTCCTGGCCATCGACGGCGGCCAGGAGCAGACCATCGAACGCCCGCTGGCGCGGATCAGCAAGATCAAGCGCCGCGCCGGCGACTACGACCCGGATGAAGGCAAGACCTACACGGCGCGCCCGGTGATCGAGCTGCAGCTGTGCATGGGTCAGGCCCTGCGCACCATCGAAGTGAACTTGACCGACCGTAGTGCATTCCAATACCCGCTGCTGATCGGCTCCGAAGCGCTCAAGCACTTCGAAGCCCTGGTCGATCCAAGCCTTAAATACGCCGCCGGCAAACCCGGCTGCGACTCTGACGCAACCCCTGGCGAGTAACTCCCCATGCGCTCTCTGAACCTGCATCTGAAAGTCCTGATCACCTTGTTGGTGGCCCTGGGCGTTCTGATTACGGCATACCAAATTTTCATCCTCGGCATTCCGGTGACCGAAGACGAGACCGACGACCTGTGGAACATCGACGCCAAGGTCGAGTTCCAGGCCAGCCCGCGCGAGCCGGTCAAGCTGCAGATGTACGTGCCGCCGCTGAACCAGGACTACGTCAGCCTCAACGAGAGCTTCATCTCCAACAACTATGGCGTCAGCGTCAACCGTGCCGACGGCAACCGCCGCGTCACCTGGTCGGCCCGTCGCGCCAGCGGCAAGCAGACCCTCTACTACCGCCTGGTGCTGACCAAGCGCTACAGCGGCGAACAGACGCCGGCCAAGGGGCCGATCTTCCGCGACAGCATCCCGGTCGAAGGTGCGGAGAAGATCGCCGCCGACGCCCTGCTCGCGCCCATCCGCCAGCACTCGGCCGACGTCGAAACCTTCATCAGCGAGACCATCAAGCGGGTCAACAACGCCAATGACGACAACGTCAAGCTGCTGCTCGGCGGCGACGCCTCCACGGCCAACAAGGCCAAGGTGATCGACCTGCTGCTGTCCATCGCCCACGTGCCGATGGAGCGCGTGCACACCATTCGCCTGCAGGCCGAGACCAGCCAGTCGCCGGAACTCTGGCTGCGCAGCTTCAACGGCGAGAAGTGGCTGTACTTCAACCCGGAAAGCGGCGAACAGGGTCTGCCGGCCGACCGCCTGGTGTGGTGGATCGGCGATGGCGACCTGGTCAGCCTGGAGGGCGGCAAGCAGGCGCAAGTCAGCTTCAGCCTGAACAACAGCGAGATGAACGCCATTCGCCTGGCCAAGCTGACCGACGAAACCACCGACGCCGACTTCCTCGAGTACTCGCTGTACGGCCTGCCGCTGTCGACCCAGCAGACCTTCCAGATCATGATCGTCATCCCCATCGGCGTGCTGGTGATCCTGATCCTGCGTAACCTCGGCGGCCTGCAGACCCTCGGCACCTTCACCCCGGTGCTGATCGCCCTGGCCTTCCGCGAGACCCAGCTGGGCTTCGGCATCTTCCTGTTCACCGTGATCACCGCACTCGGCCTGTCGCTGCGCTCCTACCTGGAGCACCTCAAGCTGCAGATGCTGCCGCGCCTGTCGGTGGTACTGACCTTCGTCGTGGTGCTGATCGCCGCCATCAGCCTGTTCAGCCACAAGCTGGGCCTGGAGCGCGGTCTGTCGGTGGCGCTGTTCCCCATGGTGATTCTGACCATGACCATCGAGCGTCTGTCGATCACCTGGGAAGAGCGCGGCGGCAGCCATGCCTTCAAGGTCGCCATCGGCACCCTGGTCGCCGCCACCCTGGCGCACCTGCTGATGAGCGTGCCGGAGCTGGTGTACTTCGTGTTCACCTTCCCGGCGGTGCTGATGATCCTGGTGGGCTTCATGCTGGCGATGGGTCGTTACCGCGGCTACCGCCTGACCGAACTGTTCCGCTTCAAAGCCTTCCTCAAGGACTAACGCCATGTTCGGCCTGATCAAGACGTGGAAGGCCCTTGAAGCCAAGGGCATCATGGGCATCAACCGACGCAATGCGGACTACGTGCTGAAGTACAACAAACGGCACCTCTACCCCATAGTCGACGACAAGATCATCACCAAGGAGCGGGCGATCGAGGCCGGCATCGACGTGCCCGAGCTGTACGGCATCATCGACACCGAGAAAGGCATCGACAAGCTCGACGAGATCATCGCCGGGCGCACCGACTTCGTCATCAAGCCGGCGCAAGGCGCCGGCGGTGACGGCATCCTGGTGATCGCCGACCGCTTCGAGGAGCGCTTCAAGACGGTGTCCGGCAAGATCGTCAGCCACGAGGAGCTGGAGCAGCAGATCTCCAACATCCTTTCCGGCCTCTACTCGCTGGGCGGCCACCGCGACCGCGCGCTGATCGAGTACCGGGTGACCCCGGACACCATCTTCAAGAGCATCAGCTACGAAGGCGTGCCGGACATCCGCATCATCGTGCTCATGGGTTATCCGGTGATGGCCATGCTGCGCCTGCCGACCCGTCAGTCCAACGGCAAGGCCAACCTGCACCAGGGCGCCATCGGCGTCGGCGTCGACCTGGCCACCGGCGTGACCCTGCGCGGCACCTGGCTGAACAACAAGATCAGCAAGCACCCGGACACCACCAACGCGGTGGACGGCGTGCAACTGCCGAACTGGGACGGCTTCATGAAGCTGGCCGCCGGCTGCTACGAGCTGTGCGGCCTGGGCTACATCGGCGTGGACATGGTGCTGGACCAGGACAAGGGCCCGCTGATCCTCGAGCTCAACGCCCGCCCCGGCCTGAACATCCAGATCGCCAACGACTGCGGCCTGACCCACCGCGCCCACGCCGTCGAGGCGCGCCTGGAAGAGCTGAAGAAGAAAGGCATCCAGGAAAGCCCGGAGGAACGCGTGCGCTTCTCCCAGCAGCTGTTCGGCCACGTCCAGCAGAACGCCTGACGGCGCCGAGACGATGAAAGGGCCCGGTCAAATGACCGGGCCCTTTCATTTGTAGGTTGGCGCCAGGCGCAGCGAAGCCCAACGGGAAACGCATAGCGCTCGGCTCGGCGATTGCCGTTGGGCTTCGGCGCTGCGCGCCTCAACCCAACCTAGCGCACGATCGCCAGTTCGAAGGCCCCCTCGTCGGCATGGGCATGGCGCTGCATGCCCGCCGCATCGGTCGCCAGCTCCTGCAGCGGACGCTTGAACGGCTTGTTGTCGAGGGTCTGCAGGCTGCGATCCTCGTCGGTGGTGAGCAGCAGTACGTAGCGCTCGCCGCGCTCGGCGCGCACCTGCACCGTGCCTTCGATAAAGGCGTAGCGATACCAGGTTTCCGGGTGCAGCTGGTACACCGCGTCGCTGACCAGGCGCGTCGGCCGCTTGGCCTCGTCGAGAAACAGCAACGAGGGGTAGACCACCTGGCGATTGGCGAAACTGCGCACGCGCAGGCCGTAGGTCTGGCGCGATGCCGGCAGCTTCAGCGCCGCGTAGTAGCTGCGGCCCATGGGGAACTCGAAGCTGGGCGAGAAGCGGTCGAGCTCCTCGTAGCGCGGCTCGTCGGCGGACAGCGCGGTGAAATCGCTGTCGCGCAGCTGGCCGCAGCAGCGTGTCAGCAATTCGCCGTAGAGGCCGTCGCCTCGGCTCTGGCTGCCGGCCAGCAGCGCCTGCATGGCCGCGGTCGGCTGGCCGTCGAGCAGCGGCAGGGCCGGCTGGCCGCGCTCGAACTCGATCTGCCGGCCCTCGCTATAGCGCACCGACGTGCTTTGTTCGCTGCCACGGGCACCTCGCTGGCCGGCGGCGACCGGCGAGTTGTGCATCCGCCCCTGCTCGTCGACCCAGGTGTAATAGGGGCTGTCGTCGCCATCGCGGAGGAAGTCGCGCCCCTCCAGCACCGCCGAATCGATGTAGTCCCCTGCCCGCTCGCCGCTGGCCAGCAAGCGGTCTCGGCGAGCCACGCCGGCGACCTGCTCGCCGGCATAGAAACTGTTCTGCAGCTGGCCGCTGCCGTCGACCCAGGTGAAATAGCGGCGCTTGCTCTCGCCGGTGATCGGCGCACTGCCCGGCCAGGCGCCGCCGTCGCCAAGGCGGGCCTGATCGCTCTGCTGCGCGCGGCGCTGGGCCAGGCGCTGCTGCTCGGCGAAGCGGGTATCGACGAAGGTGTTGTGCACCCGGCCGAGGTCGTCGACCCAGGTCAGGTAGCGGCTGCTGGCAGCGGCATGCATCAGCGGCAGCAGCATCAGGACGAACAGCAGACTGCGCATCGCCTCAGAACCTCGAGGTGTAGGTCATGGAGAAGATATAGGCCTTGACCGTGGTTTCGACATTGAGCCCGGCATAGGGGTTGTAGACCAGGTTGTCCAGGCCCTCGCAGCTAAGGTTGCAGCTGCTGCCGGCGGGGATGTTCTGCTTGGAGACGAAGTAGTTGAAACCGATGTCGATGCTGCTGTCCTTGTCCCAGCGGTAGCCCAGGCCCAGGCCGTAGAGATCGCCGTCGCCCACCGGCGCCAGCACGTCGGCCTTGTCCTCGGGGATGGCCGAGGGGCGGTATTCGTAACCGGCGCGCAGGGCCAGGCGGTCGTTGACCTCGTACTGCACGCCCACGCCCCAGCTCCAGGTGTCGCGGTAGCCGCGGTCGAGGATGATGCTGCGATCGGTGGCGTTGCCGCCGCCGAAGGTCTTGGCGATGCGCAGCAGGTCCAGTTCGCGGTCGAACTCGATCTCGAAGTTGTTCCAGTCGCTGTAACCGACCCAGCGCAGGTCGAGGTTGAACTGCCACTTGTCCAGCGGGCGCAGCTTGATGCCGGTGCTGAAGGCATCCGGGTAGGTCAGCTTGAGCGAGGCATTGCCGCTCTCCTCGTCCGCTCCGTAGGGAAACAGCGGGCTGAGCACCTGGCCGAACAGCGAGCCCTGCAGCCCCGACCAGAACCCGGCCCAGTCGTCCGTGTAGTCGATGCGGTACTTGCCCTGCAGGTTCATCCGCGCCTCGCTCTGGTAGGTGGCGCCCCAGGCGAACCAGTCGGTGGGCTCCCAGAGGATGCCCAGGTTGTAGGTCGGCGACAGGCTCTGCTGCAGGTCCAGATCGAGGTTGGCCAGCGAGTCGAAGGGGCCGATCTTGCCGCTGCAGACGTTGATGAAGGGCCCGAGGATCTCCTCCAGACCGGGCAGGCACAGCGCCTCGTTGAGGATGCGGGTCAGGCCGGTGAGCATGCCGGGGTTGCGGAAATCCTGGTTGAGCGCCACGGCCTGGTGCGAGAAGCCCACGGACAGCCCCACGGAGAGTTCATCGTTGACCTGATAGGCCAGCGAGGGGGAGAAGTAGGTGATGCGCTGCAGCGATACCTGGCGCCCCTGGAAGCGCCCCGGGTCGCTGTCCGAATCGCGCGAGTAGCCCAGCGCCATCGGCGCGTAGACGTTGGTGGCGAAGGTGAACTTCGAGCCCGGCGGGTTGATCGACAGCCCCGCCAGCGGTGCCACCAGCACCGGCAGCTCGGTCATGCCGCCGACGCCGGGCAGGTACATGGTCGGCGTCAGGGTGCGGCTGCTGGAGTTCTTGAACGGGTCGTCGTCGAAGCCCATGAAGCCGTAGTCTTCCTTGGCCTCGAATTCGGCGCGGATGTCCATCACCCCGCTGAGCAGCTTGACCGTGGTCTGCCGGCCCTTGAGCTTGCTCAGCGCGGCCGGGTTGTAGTGCACGGCGTCGATGCCGGTGGAATCGGCGGTCACCGCGTTGCCCATGGCCATGGCCTTGGGATTACCGATGGTCAGGTTATTGGCCAGCTGGGCCTGGGCCTGCAGGGCGCAGCCCGCGCTCAGGCCGACCAGCAGCACGGCCTGCAGCGTCGCAAGATGGGTCATATCGGCTTCGCTCGCTGCTTATTCGGCCTTGAGGCCCTTGATGTCCAGGGGCATGGAGACGCCGAGCAGGACATCGGGCGAATCTTCGGTCATGCCGAAGCCGGCGTTGACGTTGACGATATGGTTCGGCGAGGTGCGCAGGCCGAGGGAGAAGTTCATCACCGCGCTGGTCTGCTCGCTGCCTTCGAAGCTGGCGTCACTGAACTTGAACTTCGGCGCCAGGTTGTGCGCCATCTGGAACGAGGTGGCCAGCGACACGTCGTAGGACAGCGCGTAGGCGAAGCCCATGCTCAGCGACAGGCTCGAGCCCGGGTCGACCTCTTCCAGCAGGCGGCCGGCGCGCACCTGGTCGGCGTCGCGGATCGGCAGGTTGTAGGTGTAACCCAGCGAGCCGAACAGCACGACCGGGTCGATCACGTAGGACAGGTTGGCGCCGACGCCCAGGCTGTAATAGCCGTTGCCGCTGGACAGGCCGTTGTCCAGGCTGACGTCGTAGGGGCTGTCGCCGGTGGGCAGGCCGAGAGTGGCGAACAGCGTGGTGACCGGCCGCCCGCGCGCCGAGGACCAGGGCTGCCAGCGCAGGCTGGCGGAGACGTCGCCGAGGCTGTAGGTGCTGAGGTCGCGCTCGGTGTCGTACTTGGCCAGGAACGGCACGCGCATGCTGAAGGTCAGGTTGTCCCACACCCCGTAGTCGAAGGTGAAGGAGTTGGTGAAGGTGTGCTGCGCCTCGCTCTGGCCGATCACGCTGAACACGTTGCTGCCGGTGCGCACGGTCTGGATCTGGGTATCGCGCAGCAGCGAGTAGTCGAAGCCGTAGGTCAGGGTGCGTTCGCCCTTCTTGAGCAGGGTGTAGCTCTTCTCGGCGGCCTGGAACACCTCCTCCAGCGCCTTGGCGCTGTCGGCGTCGTCTTCCTTCTTGGTCAGCGCCTCGCGCGCCTCGTCGACCGTCGCCTCTTCGGCGCAGGCCGGCTGCGCCATGGCCAGCGCCAGCGCGGCCAGCCCTGCGTACCCCCAAACTCCCATGACGCTATCCCCAGGTCGTTATTGTTATGCCGGGTGAATCACTTGCGGCGAATGTATTGAATGTCGCCCCCCGATCCCAGCTGATCGGCCTGATTGGCGGTGAACTTGGCCATCTGCGGAAACTCGCGGAAGGCCAGCAGACTGATGGTGCGGTCGTCGATGATGCGCAGATCGCGGTCGGTCAGGGCCATGGCATTGGCCGGCTCGTTGCCGCTGGGAAAGATCACGAACAGTACGTTCTGGTCCCAGATCTGCTCGAAGCGCACGCGGGTGAAGCTGATGTTGCCCAAGGCGGGGTCGGCGACGAAGACGTGCTCGTTGTAGACGTCGCGCACCACCACGAAATGCTTGAAGCCGGCATACTCGATCGGCACGATGGCCGGGTGCTCGAGCTGCTCGAGGTCGGCGAAGTCGGCGCGAAAGCCGCCGCTCTTGTAGCCCAGCGCGGTGACGAAGCGCTTCATGTCGAGCAGCGAGAAGCCGCGACGCTCGACGATCTTCTCCGCCTCGCCGAAATGCAGCAGCCCTTCCATCACCTGGCGCTCTTCCAGATTGCGCCCCAGGTAGTAGTCGAGCAGGGTGGTCAGCGCCGCGGAACCGCAGCTGTAGTCGTAGGCCTGGCGGATCACGTTGCGAAACTGCAGCTGGCTCATCGGCTCCAGCACCACCGACTCGCGCAGCGGGCCATTGGGCACCAGCGGCTGGCTGATATTCACGACTCCGGCAGGTTGCGGCTTGGTGTCGACCGCCTCGGTAAAACCGTACAAACCGATCAGGCTGCCCACGAGAATCTCGATCATTGGTCAATCCGCGACTGCGTACAACGAAGCAGGAAGCCCCGCCGCGCCTGGCGACAGGGCTCCTGTGGATCGGGTCAAACGAGGATCAATGACCCCAGACCTTGACGGTGGAGCCGGCCATGTCCAGGCCGTTGATGGCCAGACCGCCGATGCTGTTGGCACCGATCTTCACCGCGGCCACCGACACACCGCCGTTGATGCCCGGCAGGCCGATTTCCAGCTTGCTGTCGACCACGTCGATGGTCAGCGGGTTGCTTTCGTCGATGTTGAAGCCGGACAGGGTGACGGTTTCCAGGGTCAGGCTGTTGCTGCCGTCGGTGACGCCGGCTTCGGTGTCGGTGTAGACGATGGAGCCGATGGTGGCGTCGAAGTTACCGGCGATGCTGATCCCGGCCTGACCGGTCACACCGGCCAGATCGGCGTCGTCCAGCGCCTTCAGGTCGGCCTGAGCCATGAACGGAACGGCCATGATGGCGGCGGCAAGAGCGAGTTTTTTCAGGGTCATCATTGTTGTTATCTCCACAGTTCTAATGGGGGTTCCCCGGGGCTCTGCCGGCGACTCCCTGTCGCGAGCAGCTGGATCGGCTCATACCGATCACCAGGCCTGCCGCTGCTTCCCTAAGCGCGCCAGGCTTGGATTCGCGAAGCACCGTGCTTCTCGACCTGGCTACAAGCTACTAACCCCCTCCCCGACTGCCAGCCCATCCAAGGGATGGAGCACGGCCGCTCACTTTCCTCACCGGACAGCTCAGGCCTCGCTGAGCAGGCCCAGGCTCTTGCCCTTGAGTACCGCCTGGGTGCGGCTGCGCACCCCCAGCTTGGAAAACAGGTTGTGCAGGTGCCACTTGATGGTGGCCTCCGACAGGTGCACCGCCTGGGCGATATCGCGGTTCGACAGGCCCGCCGCCACCAGCCGCAGGATCTCCCGCTCGCGATGACTAACATCCTGATTTTCCTCGAAACTTTCCGGATCTATGGCCATTCGCCGACATTGCTCGCGGAGCAGTTCGGCGAGCCCCTGCCAGGCCGCGGCGCGCTTGGGTTCGGCGCTGCTCCAGGCGTCCCAGAGCGGCAGCAGCCACAGCGCATCGTCCTGGAACAGGCGGCGGTAGCCGCACTGCCAGGCCTCCTCCAGCGTCGCGCGGAGCAAGGCGAAGGCTTTTTCGCTGTTACCTTTGCGCCAGTACGCCACAGAAAGTAACAGGGCCAGACGCAGCCGGCGGTCGCGCTGGTGCTCGGCGCCCTGCTTGACCAGGCAGGCTTCCAGACTGGCCTGGGCTTTTTCCACCCGGCGCTCGGCCAGGGCCAGACGCGCCTGGCTCAGGGCCAGGGCGGTATGGGCATCGCCATAGCGTTCGATGGGCAGCGCCGCCAGGTGCCGCTCCAGCTGCAGGTAGATGCGCTGCGCCTCGTTGGGCCGGCGCAGCCACAGCAGGAACTGCACCTTGCAGCCCATGCCCAAGGCGAATACCCGCTCGTAGCCCGGCCCCTGCAGGCCGGCCAGCCACTCGTCGAGTTCGGCCAGCCCCTGCTCGGCCTCGCCGGCGAAGAACCGCGCGCGCGCCATCACCAGCTTGCCGCGGCTGATCAGCTCCACCGGCGTGGCCACGTCGCGCCAGGTGGTGGCCAGCGGCAGCTCGGCGAGAATGGCGCCATGCCGATCCTGTTCGTAGAGCAGGTCGGCGTAGGCCAGACCCAGCGGCCCGCCGACCCGACTGCGCCGGCCGAACACCTGCTCGACCCGCGCCCGCGCGGTTTCCGCCAGGGCGCGACCGCGCTCCAGCTCGCCGTATTCCTTGCAGATCAGCGCCTCGATCAGGCTGGCCATCACGTGCAGGTATTCGCTCTCGCACTGGCGCAGGTTCTCCCGCGCCACGGCGATGGCCTTGGCCGCTTCGCCGAATTCGCCGAGCAGGGCGAACGCCGCGGCCTGCACGCAGGCCAGGCTGGCGCGGAACACCGGCTGGTTCTGCGGCACCAGCGCCAGCCAGTGCCCGGCCACCTTGAGGCAGGCTTCCAGCTTGTCCTGGTACAGCAGCACCAGCGCCTTGAGCACCTGCGCCGCCGCCAGCAGCTCGATCAGGCCGAAGTGCATGCCCTTGCCGCGCCCCTGGGTCAGGCGCGTGCTGACCTCTTCGATCAGCGCCTCGGATTCGGCGAACTTCTGCTCGAAGGCCAGCTGCCAGGCATAGAAGATCTGGAACACCGGCTGCTCGCCGATCACCACCGGCGGCACGTCCTTGAGGATGGCGAGGATGCCGTACACCCGGTTGCCGGCGATCAGCCGCGCGCCCTGGCGCTCCAGCAGTTCGGCGGCGAAAGCGTAGTCGCGGGCGCGCAGGGCGTACTTGATCGACTTGTCGGCCAGGTCGCGGCCCTCGCACCAGCGTGCCGCGGCGTGCAGCAGGTGGGCCGGATCGCCGCGCTTGGCCAGGCGGCCCTGGAGGAATTCGGCGAACAGGTGGTGATAGCGGAACCACTCGCCCTGCTCGTCCAGCGGGATCACGAACAGCTGCTCGCCCTGCAGCCGACGCAACATGTCGCGGCCGTCGCGGCGGCCGGTCAGGGCGTTGCACAGCTCGGCGTTGAATTCGTCGAGCACCGAGGTCTGGTCGAGAAACAGCTGCAGCGCCTCGGGCAGGCTGGCCACCACGTCCTCGGCCAGGTAGTCGGCGATATCGCGTTCGGCGCCGGACAGCCCGGCGAGAAAGGCGGCGCGATCCTGCTGGCGCGGCAAGGCCAGCGCGGCCAGGTGCAGCGCGGTGATCCAGCCCTCGGTACGCGCATAGAGCTGGTTGAGCTCGCCCTCCTCCAGCGCCAGCTGCTTGATTTCGCGGAAGTAGGCGGCGGTCTCGGCGCGGCTCAGGCGCAGGTCCTCGGCCTTGAGCCAGAAGGCCCAGGCGCCGAGCGACGGCGGCTCGTCGAGAAAACGCGGCTGGTAGCGCGTGCTGACCACCAGGTGCACGTGCCTGGGCAGGCGCTCGACCAGGTAGCGCGCCCCCTGGCCGAGGGACGGATGGCGGATGCGGTGGAAGTCGTCGAGCATCAGGTAGAGCGCGTGCGGCAGGCCCTTGAGGTCGTCGATGAAGGCG
Organism: Pseudomonas sp. EGD-AK9; assembly: GCF_000465935.2. NCBI lineage: Bacteria > Pseudomonadati > Pseudomonadota > Gammaproteobacteria > Pseudomonadales > Pseudomonadaceae > Pseudomonas > Pseudomonas sp. EGD-AK9. The sequence goes on along the minus strand of NZ_AVOF01000684.1, from coordinate 16,747 downwards.
TCGATCACCGCCTCCAGCGGCCAGCTGATGTCGCCCTGCAGCAGCGCCGAGGCGCTGCTGCCGAACCCCGGGCAGGCCAGTTCGATGGAGGCGATCAGGTACTGCAGAAAACGCGGCGGCTCGCTGTCGGCCTCGTCGCACGACAGCCAGGCGACGCGCGCGCCCTGCGCCTGCAGGCGCCGTCGCAACTGGCTGAGCACCGTGCTCTTGCCGAAGCCGGCCGGCGCGCTGAGGAGCAACAGGCGTTGTTCGCGCGCCGCCAGCAGACGCTCGAGCAGCGCCGAGCGCTCCAGCAGCGGTGCGCCTTCGCCATGGGCGGGATAGAGCTTGGTGCGCAGCAGGGGAAACGCCTGCAGGCGGGGCTGGTTTTGACTGGTCATGATTCGAGTAGGCTCAGCTCGCGGGCGCGACGGATGGCTTGGGTGCGATTACGCACCTTGAGCTTTTCGTAGATGTTGTGCAGGTGCCATTTGACGGTACCCAGGGCCAGCGACAGCTGCTGGCCGATCTCGTCGTTGGACAGGCCCTTGGCGGCCAGGCAGACCACTTCGCGCTCGCGCTCGGTCAGTCCCTCCTCCAGCACGTCCAGGGCCTGGCGCGACTCCTGCCCCGGCCAGATCGCCAGCAGGCTGCGGATGAAACCCTGCAGCGCCGGCTGGCGCTCGGCAGCTTCCAGCTGCTGCAACAGCAGGCGAATGGCCTCGCCTTCCTCGACGAACAGGCTGCGCGCCTCTTCCCGCTCGGCACCGATCAAGCACTGCACCAGCAGGCTCTGCGCCCGTTCCTGATAGCCCAGGCGCTGGTAGCTGAGCGCCGCCAGCAGGTCCAGGCGCAGGCGCTGCAGGCCGTGCCAGCCGCTCTGCAGCTGGCTGCGCAGCTGGGTGATCTCGTGCAGCGCCTCGCTGTAATGGCCGCGCGCCTGTTGCAGGCGAATGCGGGTCAGGCCCAGCACCCAGAGCACCGGGTTGAAGCTGCGCTGCTTGTAGTGCGCCGCAAGCTTGTGCCAGTCCACCGCCTTCAGGCGCTGCTCGGCGCGCTTGCTGCGGTCGGCCGCCGGCTCCTGCAGGATCAGGGCGATCTCCTCGCCCACCGCCTGCACGTAGAAGCGCCAGGAATGGTTGCGCGCCGCCAGGTTCTGCATCAGCACCAGGGTCGCGGCCGCCTCCTTGGGTGCGTCCTGCATGCGCTGCACCCGCGCCAGGCAGAGCATGGCCTGGGCGTAGAGATCGATGGGGTTGATCACGTCGACCGTGGCCAGAGCCCAGCGCAGACGCTCCTGCAGCCCGGCAAGCCGCCCCTGGCGGTAGGCGATCAGCGCCTCGGTGATGGTCGGCAGGGCCAGGGCGCGGGACTTCTCGCCGAACCAGGGCATCACCCGCGCACGCAGCTGCTCGAACAGCAGCTGCGCCTGCTTGATCCGTCCCTGCTCCAGGCAAAGCAGGATTTCCACGTTGGCCAGCTGCATGTCCAGGTAGCGGCCTTCGAGAAAATGGTTGCGCTGCTGCGCCAGGGCCAGCAGGCGGCGCGCCGGCTCGGCCTGGCCGAGCATGACCTGGGCCAGGGCACCGACCGTGAGGATCGCCACCTCGAGAAAGGCGGTGTGCTGGCCGAGTTGCGCCTCGATGCGCCGCGCCAGGCTCACGCAGGTGTCCAGGTCGTCCTTCTGCAGGGCGATCACCGCCTTGATCGCCAGGGTGGCCAGCAGCTTGTCGCTGAGCGGCCCGCTGCTGCGCGACTCGCCCCAGCGCTCGAGCAACTCGTCGAGCATGCGGTTGGCTTCGCTCAGGCCGAGTTCGGCGGCGCGGGTCCAGACGTCGGCGAGCACCAGCACGGGAAAACGCCCGGCGATCTCGTCCGGCACGTGCTGGCGCCACTTGTAGATCAGGTTGAGCTGGCCGCGATTGATCAGCTCCAGGCCGCAGCCGTCGAGCAGCGCGGCGAGCATCTCGGCGTCCTCGGCCAGGCAGGCGTGCTCGATGGCCAGGTTCTGCATGTGGTGATTGGTGAACCACAGGCTGGCATTGAAATGCAGCTGCTTGAGGCGTTCGGGGTCGCGCTCCTTGAGGCGGTTGCGCAGGAATTCGGCGAACAGGTTGTGGAAGCGGTACCACTGTCGCTCGCGATCCAGCGGCAGGAGGAACAGCTGCATGGCTTCCAGCTCCTCCAGCAGGCGCTGGCCGTCCTGCCGGCCGGTCAGCGCGTTGGCCAGATCGCCGCTGAGCTGCTGCGCCACGCCGAGGGCCAACAACTGCTCCTGGCGCTCGAGCGGCAGTTGCTCGAACACCGAGCGCAGCAGGTAGTCGCCCACCGCGTGCTGCTCCGCGCCCAGCTCGGCCATGCGCGCGCCGGGCTGGGGCTGATGACGCAGCCACAGGCTGGCCAGGTGCACGCCGACCATCCAGCCCTCGGTGTGGCTGTACAGCGCGCGGAACGCCTCGGCATCGAGCTGCAGGCCGCTGCGTTCGAGGTAGCTGCGCGCCTCCTGCGGGTTGAGGCGCAGCTCCTCGCTGCCGATTTCCAGCAGCAGCCCCTTGGCGCGCAGCGTGGCCAGGTTCAGCGGCGGTTGCGAGCGGCTGCCGATGGCCAGGGTGAAGTTCGGCGGCGCCAGCTTGACCAGGCGATTGAGCGAGCCGAGCAGCTCCGCGTCCTGGATCAGGTGCAGATCGTCGAGCACCAGCAGCAGCGGATCCTGGCGCTGCGCCAGATCGACCAGCAGGCTTTCCATGACGGCCTCGACCGGCACGCGCATGGTGTTGCGCAGGTAGCCCAGGGCGTCGTCGCCCAACCCGGGCAGCGCGCGGCCGAGGGCCTCGAGCAGTTGCTGGAAGAAGCGCACCGGCTCGTCGTCGCCAGGGCCGAGGGACAACCAGGCGATGCCGGCACCGGCGCTGCGGCGCTCGGCGGCGAACATCGCCAGGGCGGTGGTCTTGCCGAAGCCGGCAGGAGCGGAAAAGAGCACGAGGCGAGCATGCGGATGGGCTGAAAGCGCGGCTTCAACCTGGGGCCTTGCCAGATGGTCGGTGGAGGCCTGGGGCGGCGAGAGTTTCGAGCGCAGCAGGCTTCCAGCGGCTGGATCTATAACTTCATCCATGGCCTGGATCCCTTCGTTAATTATTGTTCTGGTACGGCGGTTCAACGTTCCGGCACGGCCTCATACTAATCAGCCGGCGGCTCCCGAGTAAACCCGGGCGCAAGCTCTAGGATGAATGTTAGCGGCAGACTACAATCGCCCCTTCAGCCCTCTCGACTGCCACGCATGCCTAGCTGCTCCCTGCACTCTCTGCCCTACCGGGCCGATCCCGCCGAGTATTTCCAGCGTATCCGTCAGGCTCCCGGCGCCGTGTTGCTGGATGCCGGCCGGCCGGGCGCCGAGCGTGGACGCTATGACCTTATGAGCGCCTGGCCATTGGCAGAGCTGGCGCCAGCTGCCGACGAATCGGCCAACGACTTCCTCGCCCGCCTGCGTGCCGCGTTGCAGAGCCTCGGCCCGGCCGAGGTGCCGGCCGGCAGCGCGCTGCCGTTCGTCGGCGGACTGATCGGCTACCTCGCCTACGACTTCGGCCGGCGCCTGGAACGCCTGCCCGCGCACAGCCGCGACGACCTGGCCTTGGGCGATGCATGCTTCGGCCTGTACGGCTGGGCGCTGATCAGCGACCACCTGCTCGGCACCAGCCAGCTGCTGTTCCACCCGGCCCTGGCGCCGGCCGAACGCACCCGGCTGTGCCAGCTGTTCGCCACGCCGACAGTCGAGGCGGATGCGCATTTCCGCCTGCTGCAGCCGTTTCGCGCCGATCTCGACCAGGCCGCCTACCGCCGTGCCATCGAGCGCATCCAGGGCTATATCCTGGCCGGCGACTGCTACCAGGTGAACTTCGCCCAGCGCTTCCAGGCACCATGCGAAGGCGATCCCTGGGCCGCCTACCAGGCCCTGCGCCGGGCCTGCCCGACGCCCTTCGCCGGCTTCCAGCGCCTGGCCGACGGCAGCGCCATCCTCAGCCTGTCGCCGGAGCGCTTTCTCAAGGTCAGCGCCGGCCAGGTGGAAACCCGACCGATCAAGGGCACCCGCCCGCGCGGCGCGGATGCGGCGGACGACCAGGCGCAGGCGCAGGCGCTGCTGGCCAGCGGCAAGGACCGCGCGGAGAACCTGATGATCGTCGACCTGCTGCGCAACGATCTGGGGCGCAGCTGCCGCATCGGCTCGGTGCGGGTGCCGGAGCTGTTCGCCCTGGAGAGCTACCCCAACGTGCACCACCTGGTCAGCGCGGTGACCGGCGAGCTGGCGCCGGGCAAGGACGCCCTGGACCTGCTCGCCGGCAGCTTCCCCGGCGGCTCCATCACCGGCGCGCCGAAGATCCGCGCCATGCAGATCATCGACGAGCTGGAGCCGACCCGCCGCGGCCTGTACTGCGGCTCGCTGCTCTACCTGGACGTGCGCGGCGAACTGGACAGCTCCATCGCCATCCGCAGCCTGCTGGTCAAGGACGGCCAGGTCAGTTGCTGGGGCGGCGGCGGCATAGTCGCCGACTCCGACTGGCAGGCCGAGTACCAGGAGTCCATCACCAAGGTGAAGGTGCTGCTGCAGACCCTGGAAAGCCTATGAGGCAGAAAGCACAAGGCCCGCAACTGCGGGCCTTGTAGCATTGCGCCGAACCTTACAGGCTCAGCTGGCGATTGGACGCCTTGAGGAACTCGCGCTTGAGGTCTGCATAGCTGTGCACGGCCGGGAACTGCGGGAACTCGCGGATCACGTTGTCCGGGGCATGGAACAGGATGCCGGCGTGGGCCTCGCTGAGCATGGTAGTGTCGTTGTACGAATCGCCGGCGGCGATCACCCGGTAGTACAGGCTCTTCAGCGCGATCACCGACTGGCGCTTGGGGTCCTTCTGACGCAGCTGGTAACTCACCACCCGATCGGTGTCGTCGGTGATCAGCTTGTGGCACAGCAGCGTGGGGAAGCCCAGCTGACGCATCAGCGGCTGGGAGAATTCGTAGAAGGTGTCGGAGAGGATCACCACCTGGAAGCGCTCGCGCAGCCAGTCGACGAACTCCACCGCGCCGTCCAGCGGCTTGAGGGTGGCGATCACTTCCTGGATGTCGCGCAGCTTCAGGCCGTGCTCGTCGAGGATGCGCAGGCGCTGCTGCATCAGCACGTCGTAGTCGGGAATGTCCCGGGTGGTCGCCTTGAGCGACTCGATGCCGGTTTTTTCCGCGAAGGCGATCCAGATCTCCGGGACCAGCACGCCTTCCAGGTCGAGACACGCGATTTCCACAGGCCACTCCTCGATTGAGCTTGAAAGAAGGCGGCACTCTAACGGCTCGCCAGAAGCCGCGCAACGCAGCCCTTATAGCCAAGTAATGCAGTAACAAGGGGTATTGGTTATTTAGACGCATAACCGGCTTTTGCTACCATCGCCGCCAGAGCGCCCAGCGCCACCCCGATCAATAAGGAAGCCCGCCTGATGAGCCACCCCTTCGACGTCGCCGAACTGGCCGCGACCTACGCCAGCAAATCCCCCCAGGACATCCTCAAGCTCGCCTTCGAGCACTTTGGCGACGAGCTCTGGCTGTCCTTCAGCGGCGCCGAGGACGTGGTGCTGGTGGACATGGCCTGGAAGCTGAACAAGAACGTCAAGGTGTTCAGCCTCGACACCGGTCGCCTGCACCCGGAAACCTACCGCTTCATCGAGCAGGTGCGCGAACACTACGGCATCGCCATCGAGGTGCTCAGCCCCGACGCCGCCGCGCTCGAAGCGCTGGTCAAGGCCAAGGGCCTGTTCAGCTTCTACAAGGACGGTCACGAGGAATGCTGCGGCGTGCGCAAGATCGCCCCGCTCAAGCGCAAGCTGGCCACGGTCAAGGCCTGGGCCACCGGCCAGCGCCGCGACCAGAGCCCCGGCACGCGCAGCCAGGTCGCCGTGCTGGAACTGGACCAGGCCTTCTCCACCGCGCAGCACAGCCTGTACAAGTTCAACCCGCTGGCGCAGATGAGCAGCGAAGAAGTCTGGGCCTATATCCGCATGCTGGAGATCCCCTACAACCCGCTGCACGAGCGCGGTTTCATCAGCATCGGCTGCGAGCCCTGCACCCGCCCGGTACTGCCCAACCAGCACGAGCGCGAGGGCCGCTGGTGGTGGGAGGAAGCCACGCAGAAGGAATGCGGCCTGCACGCCGGCAACCTGATCGCCAAACACTGAGCAGAAAAAAGCCCGCGCGACGCGGGCTTTTTCATGGGCGACGCCGGCCTTCAGTAGGTCGGCAACTCGACGCCGTGGAACAGCTCTTCGAGCTCCGACTTGTTATGGCACTGCACCGCCTTGGCCAGCACCTCGCGGGTCAGGTGCGGGGCGAACTTCTCGATGAAATCGCACATGAAGCCGCGCAGGAAGGTGCCGCGACGGAAGCCGATCTTGGTCACGCTGGCCTCGAACAGGTCGCTGGCATCGAGCACCACCAGGTCGGGGTCGAGCTTGGCGTCCACCGCCATCCGGGCCACGATGCCGACGCCCAGGCCCAGACGCACATAGGTCTTGATCACGTCGGCGTCGGCGGCGGTGAACACCACCTTGGGCGTCAGGCCGCGATGGCTGAAGGCTTCGTCCAGCTTGGAACGGCCGGTGAAGCCGAACACGTAGGTGACGATGGAATGCTCGGCCAGCGCCTCCAGGGTGAGCTTCGGCAGCTTGGTCAGCGGGTGCCCCTGCGGCACCACCACGCAGCGGTTCCAGCGGTAGCAGGGCATCATGATCAGGTCGTTGAACAGCTCCAGGCCTTCGGTGGCGATGGCGAAATCCACCGTGCCATCGGCGGCCATTTCGGCGATCTGCATCGGCGTGCCCTGGTGCATGTGCAGGGCGACGTCCGGGTACTGCTTGATGAAGGCGCTGATCACCGGCGGCAAGGCGTAGCGCGCCTGGGTGTGGGTGGTGGCGATGGACAGGGTGCCCTTCTTCTCGTTAGAGAACTCCTGAGCGATCTGCTTGATGCTCTCCACCTTGCGCAGAATCTCGCCGGCGGTGGTGATGATGCGTTCGCCGGCCGGGGTGACGCGCGTCAGGTGCTTGCCGCTGCGTGCGAAAACCTCCACGCCCAGCTCGTCCTCGAGCAGGCGGATCTGCTTGCTGATCCCCGGCTGCGAGGTGTACAGGCTCTGTGCGGTCGCCGATACGTTGAGGTCGTGGTGCGCGACTTCCCAGATGTAGCGCAGTTGCTGAAGCTTCATATGTTTCCCTCAAAGCTGGTAGGCCGGCCCGTGGCCGCCGACGCCTTTTATAACCATATTATTGGTTTAAACCAACAATCTAGACCATTTATTCGGATTCGCCTCCTAGAGTTCGCCATGTCCGCGATGTTGCAGCATCGGCACCAGGTACACCGGCGCCTCCGACAGCTGCACCACCCGCGCCGCCGTGCGCCCCAGCGGCACGGCCAGATCGGCGCCGTGGCTGTGACTGCCTACGACCAGCAGATCCACCCCGAGTTTCTGCGCCTCCGCGAGAATCACCGCCGGCGGGTCGCCCTGCAGCACGCGCACCGCGCGGATCAGCTGCAAGTCCTGCTGGCCCTCGCCCAGCTCGTCGCGAAACCCCTCCAGCACACGCTGCTCGATGCTCGCCATCACCGTGCTCAGGCCGTTGCGGCGCAACTCGCCGAGGGTGTCTTCGTCCAGGTAGGTTTGCAGCACGGATTCGGCGAACAGGCCCATGGGCTCCACCGCGTGCACCACGTAGAGATCGGCGTTGAAACTGCGGGTCAACGCCAGGGCATGCTGCAACACATAGGAGGCATAGAGGCCGAGATCGGTGGCGTAGAGTATCGAGCGGATCACGCGGCCTCCTTGACTGCTGGCCCAGGCCCTTGATTGAGCTTAGCAGCGCATCAGGCAAAGCAAGATCGGAGGCGCTATTTAGGACGAATGGCTATATAGCGACGAGCCGCTCAGGGTTGCAGCTCGTTGCTCACCCCATGCGGCACATGCCCGGTCGCCACCACCTGACGGGCCTTCTCGCAATGGCCGGTCTGGTCGTCGAAGAACACGTCGGCGGCGAAGGCTTCGAGCACCGCCGACTTGTCCAGGCCGCCGAGGAAGAAGGATTCGTCGAGGCGGATGTTCCACTCGCGCAGGGTGCGGATCACCCGTTCGTGGGCCGGCGCCGAGCGCGCGGTGACCAGCGCGGTGCGGATCGGACAATCCGCCTCGGGGAACTCCTGCTGCAGGCTGTGCAGCGCCGCCAGAAACGGCTTGAACGGCCCGCCCGGCAGCGCCTGCCGCGCCGCCTCGCGCTCGTGGCTCTGGAAGGCGTGCAAACCGCCACTCTGGTAAACCCGTTCGGAATCGTCGGAAAACAGCACCGCATCGCCGTCGAAGGCGATACGCAGCTCGTTGCTGTTCGCCCGCCGGGTACCGCCGGAAAGCAGGGTTGCCGCGCCAAAGCCGGCTTTCAATGCATTGCGCACGTCATCGGCGTGGGTCGACAGAAACAGGTGGCAGCCGAAGGCCGCCAGGTAGGGATCGGGACTGCGGCCGCCGACGAAAGCCGCGCGGGAGATGCCCAGGCCGTAATGCTGGATCGAGTTGAAGGCGCGCAGGCCAGTGTCGGCGCTGTTGCGCGAGACCAGGATCACCTCCACACGCTGCTCGCTGAGGCGCTGGTTGAGCCCCAGCAGCTTTTCCACCAGGGGAAAGGCATCGCCCGGCATCAGCACCTCGTCCTCGTGTTCGATCTGGTAGCGGCGGTAGGCTTCCACCCCATCGCTCTCGTAGATCTGGTGGCTCTCGCTCAAGTCGAACAAGGCCCGCGAGGAAATCGCCAGCACCAGCTTGTCGCCCAATCCCTTGCCCATGGCCTAGGCCTCCCGACGTGCCTGAATGAAGCTGAGCGCCTGATACAGCGCGCGGACCCTAGGCATGTCGCAACCGACCGCCGCCGCGGCCGCCAGCGGCGCCTCGTAGATGGCATGCAGTTCGGCTGGCCGCCCCTGGGCGAAATCGTGGTACATGCTCGGCAGATAATCGGGCATCCGTTCGGTGGCCGCCAGCAGCTTGTCGGCGTAGTTGTCCGGCATGCCGTGGCCGAGTGCCTGAGCGGCCTGCACCACTTCCAGCATCAGGTCGCGAATCAGCGCGCGGCTGTCGGGGTTGCCCATCAGCTGGCGGGTGTCGCCATCGAGCAGCACCGACAGGCCGTTGTAGGGCACGTTCCACACCAGCTTCTGCCAGCGTGTCTGGGCCAGGTTGGGCATGGCCGCGGAATCCAGCCCGGCGCCGCGGAACATGCCCGCCCCCTCCTCGGCCAGCGCCAGGCGCGCCTCGCCCTCCGCCGCCGGCCCGGAGTGATAGGCCAGGTTGATCGCCCCCAGCGCCTGGTGCTCGATCGCCCCGGGACCGCTGCGGTGCACGCAGATGTAGCAGAGCCCGCCGAGCAAATGCAGGTCGTCCGCCAGCAGCGGACGCAGCTCGTCCTCCACCGCCAGACCGTTCTGCAGCAGCACCACCTTGGCGCCGGGCGCCGCCGCCTGGGCGATCAGCGGCGCCAGCTCGGCGTTGGCGGTGGTCTTGGCACCGACCAGCAGCCAGTCGCAGGGCGGCATGTCGCCGGCATTGCGATAGGCCTGCACCGGTGCCAGCTGCAGGGCGCCATGCACCGCGCTGTTGAGCTGCAGGCCGCGCTCGGCCACCGCGGCATATTCGCTGCGCAGGAGGAAATGCACGTCGTAGCCGGCGCGCGCCAGCAGCAGGCCATAAAAGCCGCCGATGGCACCGGTGCCGACGATGCCGATGCGCGGCGCGGGGGATTGAGACATCAGGGAAGCTCCTCAGCCGGGCGACGCAGCGCTTCGCCCATGGCGGCAACAAGATCGGTGGGGGTCAGGCGCGCCTGCAGCGCGCCAAAGAACTGACCGTCGCGGATCAGAAACAGCGCCGGCAGGTGAAACACCTCGTAGCGCGTCACCAGACCGGCGTTGTGCCCGGCGTCGACCCAGCACAGGCGCGCCACCGGCAAGGGCATGGCCGGCAGCACCCGGCGCACCCAGCGGCAACTGGCACAGCCCGTGCTTGTGAAGAGTAGTAGCGAGGTGCCGGGCAGATCGAGCAGGCGGCGGTCCGCATCCAGATCGGTCAGTTCCAATTGCGTCGCTATACTGAAATCACTGATATCAGTTTGCCTGCATTCGAGGTCGGTGCTCATGCGTAAGTTTCTGCGTCATCCAAGCGACATGCCGGTGGAACTGGTATTGCGCAGACAGGCCTGCATTCCGCGGCAACGGCTGAACAATATCAGCCTCGGCGGGGTGGCGTGCAACTCGACGCGCGGCTTTCGCCGCGGCACCTCGGTGGAACTGCGCATTCCCCTGTTCGGCGAGCAGGCGCGCTACCCCGGTGTGGTCGCCTGGTGTCGCCGCCAGGCTGAAGACTATCTGGTGGGCATCGCCTTCCTCGACGAGGACACCCTGTTCCGTGCGCGCATGGTCGAGCAGGTGTGCCAGATCCAGCATTACCGCCAGCAACTGGAGCAGGAGACGGGCCAGCCCATGGCCATCGAACACTGCGCCCGCGAATGGATCGCCAAGCACGCCGCGCAATTTCCCTATCTGGCCTGATGCGCCCCCTCTATAGGCCTCATTGAACCTACCGCCCATTGTCGCGAAGCCCCTTACGCGCTAAGGTTCGGCCTCCCCCTGCGCCAACTAGCTGTGCACCGCCACAGGGGATCGCTGGCGGCCGGCACCCGTGACCTGACGACCTGACCCGATGAATAGCACGATGGCTGATTTACCGATCGACGACCTCAACGTCGCCTCCAACGAAACCCTGATCACCCCCGATCAGCTGAAACGCGAGATTCCCCTGACCGATGCCGCGCTGAAGACCGTGGCCCACGGTCGCCAGGTGGTGCGCGACATCCTCGACGGCAAGGATCATCGCCTGTTCGTGGTGGTCGGCCCCTGCTCGATTCACGACATCAAGGCCGCCCACGAATACGCCGAGCGCCTCAAGGTGCTGGCCGCCGAACTGTCCGACAGCCTGTTCCTGGTCATGCGCGTGTACTTCGAGAAGCCGCGCACCACGGTCGGCTGGAAAGGCCTGATCAACGATCCCTACCTGGACGACTCGTTCAAGATTCAGGATGGCCTGCACATCGGTCGCCAGCTGCTGCGCGACCTGGCCGAGATGGGCCTGCCCACCGCCACCGAGGCGCTCGACCCGATTTCCCCGCAGTACCTGCAGGACCTGATCAGCTGGTCGGCCATCGGCGCGCGCACCACCGAATCCCAGACCCACCGCGAAATGGCGTCGGGCCTGTCGTCTGCGGTCGGCTTCAAGAACGGCACCGACGGCGGCCTGACCGTGGCGATCAACGCCCTGCAGTCGGTGTCCAGCCCGCACCGCTTCCTCGGCATCAACCAGGAAGGCGGCGTATCCATCGTCACCACCAAGGGCAACGCCTACGGCCATGTGGTGCTGCGCGGCGGCAACGGCAAGCCCAATTACGACTCGGTCAGCGTTGCCATTTGTGAGCAGGAACTGACCAAAGCCGGCATCCGCCCGAACATCATGGTCGACTGCAGCCACGCCAATTCCAACAAGGACCCGGCGCTGCAACCGCTGGTGATGGAAAACGTCGCCAATCAGATTCTCGAAGGCAACAACTCCATCGTCGGCCTGATGGTCGAGAGCCACCTGGGCTGGGGCAACCAGTCGATCCCCAAGGATCTCTGCGACCTCAAGTACGGCGTGTCCATCACCGATGCCTGCATCGACTGGGACACCACCGAGAAGAGCCTGCGCAGCATGCACGCCAAGCTCAAGGACGTGCTGCCCAAGCGTCAACGCGGCTGATTCGGCAGCAGCGCAAACGAAAACGCCGGGCGATGCCCGGCGTTTTCGTATCCGCGTTCGGCCTCAGCCGGCCTGGTGGCGCGACCGACGCTCCATATAACGCTCGACGTAGGAACAGGACGGAATCACCGTGTAGCCCTTGCCCTCGGCGTAGCGCAGGGCGTGCTCGGTGAGCGCCGCGGCGATGCCGCGACCGCGCAGGGCGTTGGGGACGAAGGTGCGATAGATGTCCAGGGTCTGCTTACCGAGGTCCATATAGGCCAGGTAGGCACGATCACCGTCAACGGACGTCACGAACTGGTGACCCGCCTGATCGTGGTGAATGGACAACCCCTCGCTCATCTTCACTCCTCTAGCCGCGAGCCTGTCGCGGCACATCCGTATTTCATACCTACGCTTTACCGAAAGCGCAAATCCCCGCGCCTCGTCTCGGCGGCGCGAGCCGACAGCTTATCAGGCCAAAGACCGCCCAGTCATGCGCAATCACAGGCTCAAGACCGCGATGCACAGCAGCACGGCCAGCACCGGGATCAGCACGGTGATGACGAAGATATCCTTGTAGGCCTGTTTGTGGGTCAGGCCCATGATCATCAGCATGGCGATCACCGCCCCACAGTGCGGCAGCGAATCCAGGCCACCGGCGGCGATATTGGCGATGCGGTGCAGCACCTCAGGCTCCACGCCCATTTCCAGATAACGCGGCGCCAGGGTCTGCATGAAGATCTGTAGGCCGCCGGAGGAGGAGCCGACGATGCCGGACACCACGCTGACCGAGGCGAATACCGAGAGCAGCGGCGGCAGGTCCACCGCCAGTATCCATTGCGCGAACTGGGCGAAACCCGCGGTCTGCGTCACCACGCCGCCGAAGCCGATCACCGCCGCGGTATTGAGCAGCGGCATGATCGCGTCGTCGGCGCCCTGCCCCAGCACACCCAGGGTGTTGCGACGCAAGGTTGGGAACATCAGCACCGCCACTCCGGTGGCCAGCACCAGCGCCAGGCTCGGCCAGAGAATCGGTTGCGCCTGACTGAACGCCAGCAGCCCGCCCAGGGCGCCCTCGCCGGGTGCGACCGCGCCGGACAAGGCGAGCAGACGCGGCAGCAGGATGATGCCCAGCACCACGACGATCGGCACCAGCGCCATGCCCCAGTGCGGCCCGGTTCCCGGTGTGCCGGCCAGTTGCTCCATGCGCGCATCCTGGGCGTTGGCCTCGAAACCCTCGCCCCGCTCGCGCGCCAGGCGCCATTCGCGCTGCAGATAGGCCATGCCCAGGCCGATCATCAGCAGGCTGGCGAACACGCCGATCCAGGCCCCGGCGAACAGATCGGTACCCAGGGCACTGGCGGCGATCACGTTATGGATCGACGGCGACCCCGGCAAGGCAGTCATGGTGAAGGTGCCCGCGCCCAGGGCCGTCGCCGCGCAGAACAGGCGCTTGGGCAGGTTGGCCTCGCGCATCAGGGTGATGCCCAGCGGGTACATGGTGAAGATCACCACGAACACCACCACGCCACCGTAGGTCAGCACCGCGCAGACCAGCATGGCCACCCACAGGGTGCGCTGGGTGCCGAGGCCGCGAGTGATCGCCTGGGCGATGCTGCCGGCGGCCTGGCTGGCGGCCATGACCTTACCGAAGATGGCGCCGCAGAGAAACAGCACGAAGAACTTGCCGGCGAAGGTGAATGCGCCCAGCGGGCCGAACGGAAAGTGCTCGAGCAAAGCCTTGGGCACGGCCACGCCGTTGCTCAAGGCCACCAGCATGGCGCAGACCAGCGCCGCAATGAAAATGTTCACCCCACGCAGCGCCATGTAGATAAGCAACGCCAAGCCCAGCAACAAACCCAAGTTACCCAACATCTTCGTCCCCGCCCTTATTGTTGTAGTCCTTGCGCGACAGTTATAACAGCTTGGCCGCGAGCACGTCCTAACAGCATCGGAGTTGGCTATTTTTTATCCAAAGAGCATAGCCACTGACCTGAAAACGACTCAGCCAGTAAAAAAACACGCAACTCTTGCTCGCCCTCCGTTTACTTACTAAAAGTAATAGGTAGTATGTAGGCCGGCTAATTTCCCGCAGTTGGGGAATTGCTTTTATGGAAAACTCCACCTCAAGGGGAACACGATGAACAACGTTCTGAAATTCTCTGCTCTGGCTCTGGCCGCAGTTCTGGCTACCGGTTGCAGCAGCATGTCCAAAGAAACCGAAGCTCGTCTGACTGCTACCGAAGACGCAGCTGCCCGCGCTCAAGCCCGTGCCGACGAAGCCTACCGCAAGGCCGATGAAGCTCTGGCTGCCGCTCAGAAGGCTCAGCAGACCGCTGACGAAGCCAACGAGCGCGCTCTGCGCATGCTGGAAAAAGCCAGCCGCAAGTAATAGGCGACCGGCTTTTAGAAAGCCGACCCAGGCAACTGGGTCGGCTTTTTTATTGGCCGCTGCACGCACACTACCAGCAATAAAAAGCCCGCCGGCACAAGTGCGGGCGGGCTCTTCGGCACAGATCGCGTTAAAACGGGTTAGCGCTGCTCGCCACCACGTTGTCGCCCTGGGCGGCGATCGGCACCGGCAGGCCGTCTTCCGAAGCCACCACCTCGCGGACCATCTCCCAGTCCAGGCGCAGGCCGCTGAGTTCCTCGCGCTTGAGCAGGGTATTGATCACCGCCGTGTGCTTGTCGACGACCGAGGGCGCGCCTTCGTCGTCCAGCGGCGCATGGGCCTCCAGATAGACCTTGCCGCCACTCACACCGAACTTGTAAGGCTCGTTGAGGATGCGCACCGGCGTCCCCACCGGCGCCATGTCCGCCAGCTCCAGCACGTTGTGGTTGAGCATGCGGAAGCAGCCATGGCTGACGCGCATGCCGATACCGAACTTCTTGTTCGAGCCGTGGATCAGGTAGCCCGGGAACGACAGCCCCATCTTGTACGGCCCCAGCGGGTTGTCCGGCCCCGGCGGCACCACGGTGGGCAGAATATCGCCTTCGGCGGCATGCTCCTCGCGGATCGACTTGGGCGGATACCAGGCCGGGTTCGGCGTCTTCGCGGTGATGCGTCCGGTGCCCAGCGGCGAGCCCCAGCCCTCGCGGCCAATGCCGAGGGGGAAGGTATGCACCACGTTCTGGCCTTTCGGGTAGTAGTACAGGCGGTACTCGGCCAGGTTGATCACTATGCCTTCACGCGGGCCCGGCGGCAGGACGTAGCGCGTCGGCAGGACGATCTCGGTGCCCTCGCCCGGCAGCCAGGGGTCGACCCCGGGGTTGGCCGCGACCATCTCCAGGTAGCCCAGGTCGTGGGTGGTTCCCAGGTCGGCGAAGGTATCCTCGTACTTGGCCTTGATCACCTGCACCTGACCGACCACGTCTTCGCCGGGCGGTGGCAGGGGAAGTTCGAGCGCCTGCACCGCGGCGCTGGTGCACAGCGCCATGAGGGTCAGGCAACGGTTGACCGCAGAGAATCGCGACAACATCCGGGAATCCTTGATGGGTTGACTATGAAGTGCAGCGATTGTACACCGCCGTTCGAGCCCAGGGCAGCCGTCAGCCATCCGCCCAGTTCGAGTACAGCCCCTGGCGCTGGGCCTCGAACGTGGCCAGGCAGGCCGGACACAGGCGCCGGTCGCGCAACAAGGGTTTGTCCAGTGCCCGCCAGCGCGGCTGCGCCGGCAGCAAACCGCCGCACAGGGTACGGTCGGCATGGCCGCCCAGGCGCAGCTGGCGGGCGACCAGGTGCAGGCGCACCTCGCGGCAGGCGAACAGATCCAGCTGCTCGTCCGGCTCGATCAGTTGATAGGCATACAGGGACCAGGCGAGACGCGGCATCTGGGGCTCCATGGCGGGCAGGCCACATTAGCCGAAAGGCTTGGGGCGGAAAAGTCTCAGAGCAGCGGTTTCAGCGCCGGCCAGACGTTATCGAGCAGCAGCGACTGCGCCGCCGCGGTGGGGTGGATGCCGTCGGCCTGCATCATCGCCGGCACGCCGCCAACGCCTTCGAGGAAGAACGGCACCAGCGGCACCTGCTTGTCCTGCGCCAGGTCGGCGAACACCTGGGCGAAGGCCTGGGTGTAGCGGGCACCGTAGTTGGGCGGCAAGCGCATGCCGAGCAGCAGCACGCGTGCCCCGGCGACCTGGGACTGTTCGATCATCGATGCAAGATTCTGTTGCAATTGCGCAGGCGGCTGGCCACGCAGGCCATCGTTGCCGCCCAGCTCGATGATCACAAGCGTGGGCTGGTGCTCGGCAAGCAGCGCAGACAGCCGTGCGGCGCCGCCTGCGCTGGTATCGCCGCTGATCGAAGCGTTGACCACCCTGTGGTCGAAACCCTCCTCCTGCAGGCGTTGTTCCAGCAGCGCGACCCAGCCCTGGCGGCTATCCAGGCCAAAAGCCGCGCTGATACTATCGCCGACCACAAGCAGGGTGCCTGCAACCGCCCCCTGGGCCCAGAACAGCAGGGCCAAGGCACCACTCAGCCACCATGCACGCATTGGAATCTCCATGACTTCGAGCATTCTCGCTGCGCGGAACCTTAGCAAAGTGGTCGAGAGCGCGGAAGGCGAGCTGACCATCCTCCACGACCTCGACCTGAACCTGGCCAAAGGCGACAGCCTGGCCATAGTCGGCAGCTCCGGCTCGGGCAAATCCACCCTGCTCGGCCTGCTCGCCGGGCTCGACCTGCCCAGCGGCGGCACCGTGCTGCTGGCCGGCAAGGACCTCGGCGAACTCGACGAAGACCAGCGCGCACGGCTGCGCGCCGAGCATGTCGGCTTCGTCTTCCAGTCCTTCCAGTTGCTCGACAGCCTCAACGCGCTGGAGAACGTCATGCTGCCGCTGGAGCTCGAAGGCCATGGCGACGCCCGCCAGCGCGCCCGCGCCCTGCTCGAGCGGGTCGGCCTGGGCCAGCGCCTGTCGCACTACCCA
>NZ_AVOF01000683.1:0-868 GCF_000465935.2 Pseudomonas sp. EGD-AK9 | reverse complement strand
ATGATTGGCGATGATAAAAAAGGAGTCAGCATGGAAAACACGCAGGCAACTGACCCGAAAGCCATTCTTCAGGCAGACGGATTGGCGGCTTTTGATAAGGCCGGGTATTTAAGTATTGGATTGAAGATGATGAAAGCGTGGGGGCAGTCTGGCTTATGAATAAGGTCCAGCATACGTTTATTAATGCTGATTGGGGCAAGACGAAAGATGCGGTCAGCTTGCAGGTTACCCATCAAGATACAAAGCTGGTACCTGATATGCGGAACGGACGTCCGCACATCCATGTGAAAGTGACGGTTGAAGGAATTATAGATGCTGTCAAATACCCTTTCCAATTGTCTAATCCGAAGGTGTTGGCCGCTATTGAAAAAGCGCTCAACAAAGAGCTTGAAAAGGAAATCAGCCATACTGTGAAAATGATCAAGAAGAATAAGATAGATTTTGTCGGTTTTGGTGACACGATATATAGAAAGTATCCGGAGCAGTGGGAGAAAATGAAGAACACATGGGACAAAGAATATTTGCCCGAACTGCCCATCGATGTGAAGGCCGAGACGTATATCAGAAGGACGGGATTGCGGAACAATCCGATCAAACACCAGTTTAAAGATGATTAGGTCTGAAGAAAGGGGAAGTGACAGATGGAAAAAGCCAGAATAAGCATAAGGCAGCTGTTTGTCATGATTATCATTTTTGAGCTGGGCAGCTCCTTATTGATTACACCGGGATCAATGGCGGGCAGGGATGCTTGGATCGCAGTTCTGTTGGGGTGTGCGGCCGGTTTGTTTCTTTTCTATTTGTATCAAGGAATTTATCAATGTTACCCCAATTCTTCTCCGAAAGAATATATGGATGATATGCTGGGAAC
>NZ_AVOF01000682.1:0-883 GCF_000465935.2 Pseudomonas sp. EGD-AK9 | reverse complement strand
GACGGCAATTCCTTGCCGGCCGAGGGCAAGACGCCCGCGGAACTCGATCCGCTGCTGGCCATGGCCCTGGGCGGCATCCAGGCACAGGCCGCGCAGGTTGCGCCGACGGGCGAGGCGCTGCCGGCATCCGCCCTGGCGGTTGTCGGCATGGCCGACGCCAACGCCAACGCCAACGCCGATGGCGAGGGCGAGGGCGGCGAGCCGGCGCTGGAGACGGAGGCGCTCGATCCGCTGGCCCTGCTGCAGCAGGCGCCGGAGGAGGAGGGCCAGGTCGAGCTGGGCCAGGAGGCGGCGGGCAAGGGCACGCGACTCGCCACCGGCAGCGATTTCGCCGCGGCCATGGCGGCGATGGGCAAGGGCGAGGAGAAGGCCAAGCCCGGCGAGGAGCCGGGGTTGGAGCTGCCGCTGGACGATCTCGCCAAGGATGCCCTGGACAGCCTCAAGGACAGCGTGCAGCCCAACCGCCCGGATCAGTTCGTCAGCAAGCTCAACGCCCTGACCCAGGCGCTCAACCAGCAGACCGGGGCGGCGCCGCGTCTGCCGCTGGTGCCCGGGCAGCCGGTGGCGATGCAGCAGGGCGGCTGGAGCGAGGCGGTGGTGGATCGGGTCATGTGGCTGTCCAGCCAGAACCTCAAGTCGGCCGAGATCCAGCTCGATCCGGCCGAACTGGGCCGTCTGGAGGTGCGGGTGAACCTGTCCCAGGACCAGGCGCAGGTGACCTTCGCCAGCCCTAACGCCGGAGTGCGCGAAGCCCTGGAAGGGCAGATGCAGCGCCTGCGTGAACTGTTCGCCCAGCAGGGCATGAACCTGGCCGATGCCAACGTCTCGGATCAGTCGCTCAGCCGCGGCTGGCAGGGCCAGGGCGAAGGCGGGCGTGGCGGCG
>NZ_AVOF01000681.1:0-894 GCF_000465935.2 Pseudomonas sp. EGD-AK9 | reverse complement strand
TTGCGCGGCCATCTGGCGACGCTGCAGTGCGCTGACGGCGAGATCCAGCAGGGCGATGCCCTGCAACTGCTGACGCGGCCGGCGCCGCGGCGTTTCGATATCGTCCTGCTCGACCCGCCGTTCCACCAGGACCTGCTGCAGAATGCCTGCAACCTGCTGGAAACCCAGGGCTGGCTGGCCGACGACGCCTGGGTCTACACCGAAAGCGAAACGGCGCCCTCGACCCTCGGCCTGCCCGGCAACTGGCGCCTGCACCGCGAGAAGCACACCGGCCAGGTGCATTACGCGCTGTGGCAGCGTGCGGGATCGCCATCGGCCTGACCAACCAGCACATCGCCGCCCTACTGGTAATGGCCTGGTGCACCTGGCGCATACTGCGCAAGCGTCGGCGGTGAAACCTGTAGGTTGGGTTGAGTCGCGCAGCGACGAAGCCCAACGTCGGCAACCCACGCCCCCCCGTTGGGCTTCGCTGCGCTCAGCCCAACCTACGGCCCTGAAGACGCCGGCATTGCCGCGAGTTCGGAGCGGCGGGCACAATTCGGAAACGTCGCCCCGGATCATATTAGCGGCGAGATTTCAGCTTGCAGACACGGTCCATGCCCACAACCTTTCAACCCGCCTGGTGGCTCCCCGGCCCGCATCTGCAGACCCTGTGGAACCCGCTGTGCCGCAAGCCACCACACCTGGAGCGCAGGCGCGAGCGGCTGTGGCTGGACGACGGCGATTTTCTCGATCTCGACTGGCACGGCCCGCACGAGGCCCGCACGCCGCTGGTGCTGGTGCTGCACGGGCTGACCGGCAGTTCCAGTTCGCTCTACGTGCTCGGCCTGCAGCAGGCGCTGGCCGCGCGCGGCTGGGCCAGCGTGGCGCTGAACTGGCGCGGCTGCTCCGGCG
>NZ_AVOF01000680.1:0-895 GCF_000465935.2 Pseudomonas sp. EGD-AK9 | reverse complement strand
CTGCCCCTTTCGCCGACACGTCCCACTTGATCTTGCGGATTGTTTCCTCCGTAACTGTCTGATTCCGTTTCCATTCTCTCTTTCTCTTTTTCTGGTGATCGAGATAGAGCCGCGATGCAATGGAGATCAGCCACGTGGAGAATTTTGAACGGCCCTGAAAGCTTCTTAAATGGATGTACCCTTTCAGAAAGGTTTCCTGAACAAGTTCCTCGCTGAGATCGGGGTGAAGGGAAAGCTTTAACAAGTATTTATATAAGAAAGAATAGTGATAGTGGAAAAGGGCTGTAAACGCCTCGTCGTTTCCCTCTTTCGCCTGCTGTATCAGCCGCTGTTCTTCTTGTGTATCCAATGACCATGATCCCCCCTTTTTTGTTTTTCTGCCTTATGAGACGACACCGGATTCAAAAGCGTTCATCTTTTTTACAATTCTTTTCAGCCATTGACAGATCAAGCTTCCCGGCCGTTTGGCTGCATATCCTTATTTGTAAACCCCCTCATAGTCTGTTAAGCTATGACTTTATGTCGATTTCAAAAAAACATCCAATATGGAGGACGATGCATTGAAAGTAGAAAGGCGAACGATTGAATATATTCCGAATGAAGAAAGACATGGTAAAGCGAAAGATTTATTTCCCGTATGGTTCGGGGCTAATATGCATATCACCACGTTAGTGACCGGCACGATTCCCGTTGCAATGGGACTTAATCTGTTTTGGAGTGTTGCCGCTATTATTTGCGGAACCTTAATCGGTGCCATATTTATGGCGTCTCATTCCGCGCAAGGCCCTCAGCTAGGCATCCCGCAAATGATTCAAAGCCGTGCCCAATTCGGCGTAATCGGAGCGATTCTTCCCCTCTTCTTAGTCATGTTTATCTACCTTGGTTTCTTCGCAAG
>NZ_AVOF01000679.1:0-905 GCF_000465935.2 Pseudomonas sp. EGD-AK9 | reverse complement strand
GTGTGCCGACGGGCGTCGCCCTTGGCTGGGGCCGCCCAGCCTGGCGCTGGCGCCGCTGAAGCGGCGTCTGCGCCAGTGCGGGGTGGATGCTCTGTACCTGCTGCAGAGCGAGGCGCACGACGAAATCATCGCTCGACCGGCGTTGCACCAGGGCCACGCCGGGTTGCGCCTGCCGCTCTGATCAGGGTTTGCCGGGCAGGTCCTGGCGTGCGTCCAGGCGCCCGCTGTCGGCCAGCAGCCAGGGCGCCAGCAGGCGGGTGGCCAGGGGAATGAACAGGTAGGTCATCAGCGGGGTCAGGGCCAGGGTGCTCAGCAGCACCCGGACGACCAGCGAGAGGTCGCCCAGCGCCGGGCCGAACAGCAGGTTGAAGGCCAGCGAGACCGGGAAGAACGCCAGCCAGATGGCGATGCTCTGCTTCCAGCGCGGCGGCTGGCGGTGCACGCTGCCGAACCAGGCGTCGAGGCCGACGGCGCGTTTTTCCTGGGGCTGGGCGAACAGCCCGCTGCCGCGCTGCAGCCAGGCCTGGCGCGAGGCGGAATGCTCCCAGGAGGCCATGGTCTGCTCGTCGCTGAAACGAAAGACGATCTGGAATTCGTCGTCGCCGGACGGCGGCGCCAGCACGCCGGAGCCGAGGTAGCCGGGGAAGTCGGTGGCCAGGTGTTCGCCTTCGCGCAGCCAGGCGATGAAGTCGTGATAGCGGCCGTGGGCGACGCGGCGCGCCACCATCAGGGTAACCGGGGACATCGTGTATCTCCTCGAAGCTGGCCCGTGGCCGGGGTGTGGCTTGGGGCGTACGCGGCGCGGGGTGATGCGCCGGGTAGGAATGCAGCAAGGATTATTCCGCTTTTGCGCCAATTAGCCAGCGTCGTGCGATGGCGGGCGTGGCGGCGTGCAGGCCGCGTTC